>CAZFLU010000009.1:0-5678 GCA_964519195.1 uncultured Planctomycetia bacterium
TTCCGGAAGGTCGCATATCGATCCCGCCTGTTCCTATGTTATCGTGGCCAATCATCAGAGCCTTTCCGACATAGCAGTTATATATCAGATAAAGTCGCAATTCAAATGGGTGGCCAAGGAAAGTCTTTTTAAACTGCCCATACTCGGTTGGTGCCTTTCGATCAGCAAACATGTTAAGCTTTCGCGCGGAAAATTAGGAAGCATAAAAAAAGTATACAGAGAAGCGGTATCCTGGCTTAGAAGCGGAATATCAGTCGTATTTTTTCCGGAAGGCACCAGAAGCGAAAACGAAGAATTAGGAGAATTCCGGAACGGCGCGTTCAAACTTGCTATTAAGGAAAAAAGATCGATCCTTCCGATCGCCTTGACGGGGATGAGGGAAGCGATACCGAAAAGGAGCTGGGTATTCGCAGTGAAGGTAAACGGCAGCCTGGAAGTGCTTCCGGAAGTAGATACCACTTGTTTTAAGCTTTCCGAATTCGAGTCTCTAAGAGACATAGTTTTTACCAGAATAAAGAACGCGAGTAAATAAAATGCCGAGACCCCGCATAACAATTAAACTGGCCCAGACCATTGACGGCAAGATAGCGGCCGCGGATCATTCGTCAAAATGGATAACCGGACCTTCCGCCAGGATTTTCGCGCGCGCGCTACGCGCGGCGAATGACGGCATACTCGTAGGCGTAAACACGGTCCTGAAAGACAACCCCTTGCTTACTGCGCGGTTTCCGGGTAAAAAAAACCCCGCAAGAATAATCCTGGATAGCCGCCTTAAAACCCCGCTTGCGTCAAATATAGTAAGAACGGCCGGCAGCACACGAACCATAATACTGACAACCGGGGAGGCTTCCCGGCAGAAAATAAAAAAACTTTGCGGCGAAAAAGTGACCATTCATGAAATAAAAAAAGATAAGAACGGCATGGTAGATCTAAATAGCGCCATGCAGCTACTTTACAAAAAAAAGCTAAGAAAAATTATCGTGGAAGGGGGCAGTAAGGTTGTCGCTTCTTTCATAAAAAAAAGGTTTGTTGATAAACTTATTTTTATTATCGCGCCTAAAATACTGGGAAAAGGCATGGAGGCAGTAGGAGATGTTGGGGTTAGGAGTATAGATAAAGCTATCAAACTTAAAATAAAAAACCTGAAACGGTTCGGAGAAGACATGGCATGCACTATGTTAGTGAAGAAATGAAGCGTTCGCTAAAACAAAAATACGGTTTTACGTTATTCGAGATCATGGTCGTGGTGGCTATCATAGGTTTCATAATGGTCATAGTCCTTCCTAATTATATAAGCGCAAAAGCCAGGGCAGTAACTAACTCCTGCATAAGCAACCAGAAAACCATATTTACAGCGGCAAATATATACATGATGAGAGAAAGCGATACTCTGGAGAGTAAAACGCGAGCGGAAAAACTGCAGGCCCTTGTAGATAATAATTATTTAAGGGGTTCCGGTTGGGCTGAATGCCCGGCAAGCGACGACAATGATAATGATGATTATGAGATAATATTCGAGAATGGCGTTGTTTCCGACGTGGAATGCGCTGAAAAACCGGATGAACATGTCTGGCCATAAAAATGAGAAGCGCAAAAATAAGAATAAAAAGCATGATAAAGGCCCTTAAGAGAGAATACCCGAACGCGAGGACGGCGCTAAAGCACAAGTCTCATTTCCAGCTTCTCGTGTCAACCATTCTGGCCGCGCAATGCACCGATAAAAGGGTTAACAGGATCGCGCCGCATCTTTTCAAAAAATACAAAGGCCCAAAAGCTTTCGCGGCCGCGAAACAAAAAGAACTTGAAAACGATGTTCGCTCTACGGGGTTTTACAGGAATAAATCAAAAAATATAATAGCGTCTTCAAAAAAAATAATCAAAGATTTTAACGGCAAGGTCCCGGACAGCATGGAAGAGCTAATAGCGCTTCCGGGAGTAGCCAGAAAAACCGCTAACATAATACTTTCAAGCTGTTTTAATAAAGCCGAAGGCATAGCGGTTGATACTCATGTAAAGAGACTCTCGCAGCGAATGGGATTTACAAAACACTCTGATCCTGTAAAAATAGAGAAAGATCTTATGCAAATAGTACCCAAAAGCGAATGGTTAGATTTTAATTATATAATGGTTGACCATGGAAGGGCTATATGTATGGCCAGGAAACCGCTATGCCCAAAATGCGCGGTGAAAAAACTTTGCCCATCGGCGAAGAAATTCTATAAATGAAAAAAGAAGCGTTATTATACAAAAAGCTGGAAGATAAAAAAGTGCATTGTTTTCTTTGCGCGCATGGTTGCAGCATCAATGACGGCGCTTATGGATTTTGCGGCGTGAGAAAAAATGAAAACGGAGTCCTTTATACACTTGTCTATGGCGAAGCCATAGCATCTCACACAGATCCTGTAGAAAAAAAGCCGCTTTATCATTTTCTGCCCGGGACATTTACCTATTCGATCGCTACGATGGGGTGTAATTTTAGATGCGGATTTTGTCAGAACTGGCAAATTTCCCAGCTTACGAAAAAAGAACCGGCAAAAACCGCCTCATATGAACTTAAGCCGGAAGAAGTCGTAAGAGAGGCCATAAAAGAGAAATGCGCAAGCATTTCTTATACATATACAGAGCCGACCATATTTTTTGAATATGCGTATGATACCGCTAAGCTGGCAAAGAAAAAAAAGCTAGCCAATATCTTTGTTACAAATGGTTACATGACAAAAGAGGCGCTTATTAAAATAAAACCGTATTTGGATGCATGCAACGTGGACCTAAAAGCCTTTAAAGATGAAACTTATAGAAATTTTTGCAGCGCTTCGTTAACACCGGTACTTGATTCCATAAGGTTGATCAGGGAACTTGGAATATGGCTGGAGATCACGACACTTATCGTGCCCGGAATGAATGAGGATGAAGAAGAGGTGAGAGATATTGCAAAGTTTATAAAAAATATTGATCCTGAAATACCCTGGCACTTGAGTAGATTTCATCCTGATCATAAAATGCAGGATAGAGAGGCGACCGACATCAATTTTTTAAGAAAAGCAAAAACTATAGCAATAAAAGAAGGCTTGAAAAACGTTTATGTAGGCAATGTGCCTCCCGGGGTATTATAATATGGTAATGGTAATTCTGAAGTTCATAGTATGCGCCGGTTTCATATTCGTAGCGGGAAGGTTCGTTGCAAGGTATGCCGATGTTATAGCTGAAAAATCAGGACTTGGAGAAGTGTGGGTAGGGGTTATTCTCGTAGCTTTCACGACAAGCCTTCCGGAACTTTTTACAGGCATAAGCAGCGCGGCCCTTGTAGGCGCGCCGAATATAGCCATTGGTAACATAATGGGCGCTAATTCTTATAACCTTCTTAACCTGGGACTCATTGAGATCTTATCAAAAGGCGCAAGCCCGCTTTTAAGTTCAATGAGCCAGGGGCAGATCCTGACCGCGGCGCTTAGCCTGATACCTCTTATCATATTAACCCTTGCCATGATCCTCTCGGAAAGCGGCGGGGCGCTGGCATCTTTCTGGGGCGTGGGAACCTTAAGCTTTGCGATATTCGGAGCGTATTGCATTTCAGCCGCAATAGTGTATAATTTTGAGAAGAAAAAAAGGAACATTTCCCAGGAAAAATTAGCTAAAGCCCTCGGAAGATATGAAGACGTGCTCATCGGAAAAGCTTATTTGTATTTTTGCCTAGCGGCCCTGGTCATAGTGATTTGCGGAATATGGTTAGCTTATATAGGAAAGGAGCTATCCGTTCTAATGGGGTTAAGCCAGAGCTTTGTCGGCACTCTTTTTATAGGACTGGCAACGACCCTTCCCGAGATAACGGTATCTATAGCGGCCCTGGCCATAGGAGCCAAGGAAATAGCTGTCGCGAACATGCTGGGAAGCAATCTTTTCAATACCACTATAATCTTTATAGATGATATATTCTATAGAAAAGGCCCGATTCTAGCTGACATATCAAGCGGGCACCTAGCGCAGGCATTTACAGTAATGGCGATGACAGCGATCGTCATAATCGCGATGGCGCAAAAACCGAAACGTAAATTTTTAAGAATGGGCTGGTATGTTCCCGTACTCATAGCGCTTTTTATTGTAGGGGCGTATGTTAATTTCATGATGGGGGCGAAATGATAAAAATAGCGGAAGACGTGAAATTTTTCCTTGAAAAAGAGCACTTTGTCATCGTTTCTTCGTTAAGCAAAGAAAATATAATACATACTTCGGCCAAGGCTATTATTGAAATACAACCGAAGGGAAAAATATTTCTACTGGACCTTTATAAGGCAGAGACTTACTCGAACATAAAAAATAATCCAAACGTTACTTTAACCAGTGTTAACGATCATAGTTATAGGGGGTATTCGATAGAAGGCCGCGCAAAAATAATACAAGAAGACAGTATCGCCGAAAAAACACTCAAAAGCTGGCACGATAAGATATCGAAAAGAATAGCCAGGCGCCTTATAAGGCACATGAAAGAAGAAGTTTCTTCTGAAAAACATATACCCGAAGCGAGGTTCCCCCTTCCAAAGTATGTTATAGAGGTAGACATTCAACGCGTCATAGACCTGGCGCCGCATAGGCTGAAAGCAAAAAATAGAGGAGGGGGTTAATGGATATAAAGATAGTTGCTTTACGATTTTTTATAGCGCTTATTTGCGGAGCGGCTCTTGGGCTTGAAAGAGAAATAAGCGACAAAGCAGCAGGGTTAAGAACACACATCCTCGTCTGCTTAGGATCGTGCCTCGCCGGCATAATGGGCATGGTCATTTACCAGTCAGGCCTTGGCACTGATGTGTTACGCATCGCGCAGGGGGTATTAATGGGAATAGGTTTTTTAGGCGCGGGCGTTATATTCAAGGAAGGCCAGAGCGTAAAAGGCCTCACAACGGCGGCGGGCATATGGGTCATGGGCGCGATAGGGCTAAGTATCGGCTTCGGCCTTTATAAAATAGCGTTAGTAGGAACGCTTTTCAGTATTATAACCGTGATGTTCTTCCGTAGGCTTGAGGGCATAGTAAAAAAATGAGTTTTAAAGGAGCCATCTTTGATCTTGACGGCGTTATAGTAAACACCGTACCTCTTCATTTCAAGGCATGGAAGAGAATGTTCTCCGAATACGGAAAAGAATTCGATTTTAAGGATTACAAGGAAAAGGTTGACGGCATACCCAGGTTTGACGGCGCAAAGGCCATACTTGCGGACCTTGATGATAAAGAAGTGGAAAAAGCAGGCGCTAAAAAACAAGGATATTATCTTGAGCTTGTGGATAAAGGGGAAATAGAAATATATGATTCTACGGTAAAACTGATAAAAGAATTAAGAACAAGAGGAATAAAGATCGCCGTTGCCTCCTCAAGCCGTAATTGTAAATATATACTGGAAAAAGCCGGCCTTACGGGCCTTTTTGATGTTATCGTAGGCGGAGGGGATTTTAAGAAAGGAAAACCGGCCCCTGAGATATTCCTTCTGGCTGCTTCCGGCGCAGGCGTGGCGCCTCATGAAGCCATTGTTTTTGAGGACGCGAAATTAGGGGTTGAGGCTGCCAAGAACGGTAAGATGCTTTGCGTCGGCGTAAACAGGCACGAGGACGCGGCATTTCTTAAAGGGGCCGATATTATCGTGGACGATCTGGAAGAAGTGGACTTTGACAAGCTGAACGGACTTTTTAA
>CAZFLU010000009.1:5778-9067 GCA_964519195.1 uncultured Planctomycetia bacterium
AAAATAAATTACGGAGCTGAAATAATGAAAGGGATCTATTCGAAATACTTATCCAAAGAAGAATGGCTTATACACGATAACGGATGGTCCGGCTTTGAGGAGCTTCACGCGAAAGAAAGCATATTCACTCTGGGGAACGGGTATCTCGGATCAAGAGGGATATACGAGGAAAGCCCTGATGGTACCGATCCGGGTACGTATATCGCGGGTGTCTACGATAAAGCCGGCTCGATGGTGTCGGAACTTGTGAACGCGCCTAACCCAATAGATATAAAAATAGCGGTTGAAGGGGAAAAGCTGGATTTTAAAAAAATGAACGTCATCGAACACGACAGAGTACTTGACATGAAACAGGGGCTCCTTGTAAGGAGGACAGTATTCTCTGACACGAAGAACAGGCGTTTTTTGTATGAATCAATACGTTTTTTCGGCATGCACGATAATCACATAGGATGCATGCAGGTTTGCCTTAAGGCGCTTGATAAGCCGGCCAGGATACTCGTTCAGGATTCCATAAACGATTCAGTGACTAATACCGGAAGCGCGTTGGAAGGCAGAAAAAGACATACGCAGATAGCGGAAGTTTCCACTACAGGAGACATGAATTATCTTTCCGTTAAAACATTTACCAGCAAAACATGGATAGCTTACGGTTCATTTTTAGGCGTTGCCAGATGGAAAGGCCAGGGAGTGGGGACGCTTAATAAAATATTTAATCTTTCACTGGCAAAAGGCGAAACAGCGTGTTTTACGAAAATTTTTTCAATATATACATCCCGCCATTTGAGCCACAAAAAAATAAAAAAGCAAACATTGGCCCACCTTAGAAAAGCGGTGAAGACAGGATTTTATAAGATGCTTGAGGAACACGGCAAGGAATGGGGAAAAAAATGGCAGGCCATGGACGTTACGGTGCAGCATGATAAGGATACGCAAAAAGCTTTGAGGTTTAACATTTACCATCTTGCCATTGCCGGTAAAAAGAATGACGAGAACGTGAGCGTAGGAGCTAAGACCTTAAGCGGAGACGGATATAGAGGGCACGTTTTTTGGGATACCGAGATATTCATGCTGCCGTTCTTCATATACACGGAGCCGGCTATAGCCAGGAACCTTCTAATGTACAGATATCACCGTCTCGATGCCGCCAGAAAAATAGCGAGCGAAAAAGGTTATAGAGGCGCTCTTTTCCCATGGGAGTCAGCCGCTTCCGGTTTTGACGTTACGCCGCCTTACGCCAAGAATCTTGACGGTACCATTACCGAGATACACACAATGGCGCGGGAGCATCATATAACTTCCGATGTCGCCTACGGCGTGTGGCATTATTTCACGGCAACCGCGGATGAAAAATTCATGCTGCGCGCGGGCTTTGAGATAATATTCGAGGCGGCGCGTTTCTGGGCAAGCAGGGTCTCTTACAATAAAAAAACAAAAAAATATGACATAAAGAACGTAATAGGCCCCAATGAGTTCCAGGAAAATGTTAATAATAACGCTTATACGAACGGCATGGCAATCTGGAACCTGCGTAAGGCAAATGAGTTTTTTGTTCATTTTTCCAAAAAATATCCCAGGTTCTTACGCAAAACCGCCCGGAGGCTTTCTTTGGATGAGAGAGAAGCCGAAAGCTGGTTAAAAATAGCGGAGAACATAAAAATAAACAGGATAAAGTCAGAAGGCGTAATAGAGGAATTTGACGGATTTTCGAAAAAAAGAAAAGTAATGCTGGATAAGTTAAATAATTTTTTTATGCCGATACTGCCCAACGATATTTCGCTGGAGGAAATACAAAAGACGCAGCTTATCAAGCAGGCCGACGTAGTTATGCTCCAATATCTCCTGCCCGATAATTTCACGGAAGAAGAAAAGAAACGCACCTACATCTATTATATAAAAAGGACAGCGCATAAATCCTCCCTTAGCCCGAGCATATACGCCATCATGGGCTCCGAAGCGGGCGACTCCACCAGGGCGTACCTTCTTTTCCTCGTATCATTATACGCGGACCTTAAGAACGCGCACGGGAACACAGCGGACGGCATTCACGCCGCCAGCCTGGGAGGCACCTGGCAGGCGGTCGTAATGGGATTCGCGGGTTTTCGCATAATGAACGAAATGCCGTCCTTTGAACCGCGCCTTCCCAATTTTTTTAAAAGAATAAAAGTCGCGATAAAATGGAAAGGCGCCTCTATCAAGGCGTCCCTTACTAACAAAAGGGCCGTTATTTTTATAGAAGGAAAGAGCGGGCGCAGTACTTTTTTAAAATGTTTTAATACCGCGCGCAGGATTGGGCATAATAAGAAATACGTATTTTTAAATAAGGGAAAAGAGGTGATCAAAATGTCTTATGTAAGAGATGTTATGACTAAGGAGATAGTGGCCGCGAAACTAAACGATAAGATACAGCATATAAGCAAGGTGCTTAGCCAGAAAAAAATAAGCAATATGCCGGTTGTGAATAATAAAGGAGAGATCGCGGGCATAGTCTCTGAAAAGGATATCATTGATGCCATGGAATCAAAAAAATTCATGAAAATGACGGCAAAAGATATAATGACAAAAAAAATAAAATCCGTCAAAGAAAGCGATTGCCTGGCCCACGTCGCGAAAATTTTCATGGAACGCCCCTACAGGCGCCTTCCCGTTACCAGAAAAAAGAAAGTTGTCGGCAGCATTGACCGCAAGACAATAATAAACAGTTTCATGGGAAATTATTATTAATGAGTATGATCACACAGATTTTGAAAAGATTACACAGATTGGCCGCATCAGCGTAATCATCTATTAATCTGCGTAATCATTATAAATAAAAATCTTTACATTCTTTCGGATTGTGCTATACTTTATTGAAAGCTCATTTAAAACAGAGTAAGAAAAAAATGGGAAAAATACTCAGTACCGTATTGGGATTCGCGGCTATTATTTTAGGGATCGTTCTTTTTACGTCTTGGTGGTACGATTTCCTTATTGCGCTCCGGGCCGGCCTGCCCGCGCTGCTTGTTTTCGGGGGAATAATAGCCATAATTGCCGGAATAAACGAGTACAGAGACACGAAAAAGATAAAAAACTAGCGAATCCCTAAAAAAAAGATTTTTTAAATACTACCTGCTAAGCACAATAGGTAGTATTTTTGTTTTTATCATATACTATATATTGTAGTTAGGCCTTGACACTTGAGTTTTCGTGTGGTATATTTTATTTTATTATTATTATTTTTTTAACTGTGTAAAGAAGTCCGCCTAACGGCGAGACAAGTCCGCCTAACGGCGAGACAAGTCCGCCTAAC
>CAZFLU010000009.1:9167-12752 GCA_964519195.1 uncultured Planctomycetia bacterium
AACGGCGAGACAAGTCCGCCTAACGGCGAGACAAGTCCGCCTAACGGCGAGACAAACCCGCCTAACGGCGAGACAGGGAGAGCAGATGACCAAGAAAGCACCCCGCCTTTCAGAGAATGCCCGGAGAGTGATGGAAAAAAGATATCTCGCCAAGGACGCGAGCGGAAAAGTTATTGAAAAACCCGAGGACATGTTCAGAAGGGTAGCTGATAACATAGCGCAAGCGGACGCACTTTACGACAGATCAAAAAACGTGAAAGAAACAGCGGAAGACTTTTATAACATGATGAGGAATCTCGAGTTTCTTCCAAACTCCCCGACCTTAATGAACGCGGGCCGGGAATTGCAGCAGCTTTCCGCCTGTTTCGTGCTGCCGATAGAAGACTCGATGGAATCGATATTCGAGACCATAAAAGATACAGCGCTAATACATAAATCAGGAGGCGGCACAGGATTCAGTTTTTCAAGGCTGCGCGGAAAAAATTCTCCGGTACGCTCAACAGGCGGCATATCAAGCGGGCCGGTTTCTTTCATGAAGGTATTTAACGCGGCTACACAGGCTGTCAAACAGGGCGGGACAAGGCGCGGGGCGAACATGGGAATACTCCGCGTTGATCATCCGGATATCATGGAATTCATAACATGCAAAGAAAACGATAAGGAAATAACCAATTTTAATATATCCATAGGGCTTACGGAAGACTTCATGAATAAGGCTCTTGAGGGAAAAGATTACGACCTTATAGATCCGCGCACTAAGAACTCGATAGGAAAATTGAACGCTAAAGAAGTATTGGATCTTATAATAAAAATGGCGTGGAAAAACGGCGAACCGGGCATGGTGTTCCTTGACAGGCTTAACAAGGATAATCCTACGCCTAAAGTAGGCGAAATAGAATCCACTAACCCGTGCGTTACCGGAGATACGCTTGTTTCAACAGAAAAAGGTTTGGTAAAAATAAAAGATCTTGCGGAACAATACAGTGAGGGAGGGATAGGCATATTTACCGACAACAGAACGCAAGATATTCTTTACGGCTCTAAGGAAGAAGGAAATGTTTTGACGCAAACAAAATCAGGGGTTTCTTTGAATACAATTTCCAGGGTTTTTACGACCGGAATAAAGCCCGTGTTAAAACTTACTACAAAATACGGATTTGAACTGGTTGCCACGCATGACCATCAGGTTATGACGCCGCAAGGCTGGGTTAAAATCCGAGATTTGGAGATCAACAAAGACAGGGTCCTTATTCAGTCAGGCCCGGGCCGGTTTAATTCTTTTGATAAGCTTCCTTTTGATATTCAAAATGAATACGTGGGAAAAAACGGAAGAATGTATAAATTCAATCTACCCAAAAAGTGGTCAAAACAACTGGGACAAGTTTTGGGTTGGCTTGTAGGCGATGGCTGGCTGAGAGATCAAGATGAGGATTGCCGGGTAGGTTTTACATTCAGCCGCGATGATAAACGTATCCTCGAATACCTCAAGCCGGTTCTCAACGGTTTTTATGGATATGACATCACTGAAATATTGCGGGAGAACGGTGTCTATCACCTATCATATCACAGTAGATACTTCGTAGAATTCTTTAAATGTTTGGGCATTAAAGCATGGCGTTCGGCGGAGAAAGACGTGCCCGACTCGATTTACACAGCTCCAAAAGAGGCTGTAATCGGTTTTTTACAAGGATTATTCAGCGCCGACGGCACAATCGGCATACAGGAAAGGAACGACACGATTTATATTCGCTTAACCGCCAAATCCCTCAAGCTTTTAAAAAATGTGCAACTTCTTTTGATAAATTTAGGTATATTTTCCAAAATTTACGATAGAAAGCGGAAAGAAAGAAGAGGTTTCTGCTATACAAATGTTAACGGAGACAAGCGCGATTATCTCTTGGACGGCATATGCCATGAACTCCAGATAAGCAAAGATAATATTAAAAAATTTATGGAAACCATAGGTTTCCTTGCAGATAAAAATAAGGACAAGCTAAATATTTTATCTCAACGTAATTTTTACTCAACTACATTCGAAGATACAATAGAGAAAAAAGAATATCTTAATGAAGAGCGGGTCTATGATCTTACCGAGCCGGAAACCCTTACCTTTATCAGCAACGGCTTTATTTCTCTTGACTGCGGCGAGCAGCCCTTGCTTCCTTATGAAAGTTGTAATCTGGGCTCTATCAACCTTTCTCTAATGGTGAGCGAGGATGAAGGGGATATTAACTGGGCCAGGCTCGAGAGCGTAGTAAAAAAAGCCGTGCATTTTCTTGATAACGTAATAGACATGAACAACTATCCCCTTAAACGGATAAACGACATGACGAAGGCGAACCGCAAGATAGGACTGGGCGTAATGGGTTTTGCCGACATGCTTATCAAGCTTGGGATAAGATATGATTCGGATGAGGCCGCAAAAAAAGCTGAAGAGGTCATGAAGTTCATACTTGAAAGATCAATAGAAGCTTCCCGTGAGCTTGCCAAGGAACGCGGCACTTTCCCGAATTTCCAAAAAAGCATATATGCCAAACGAAGCAAGATGCGCATCAGGAACGCCACGCTTACAACGATAGCGCCGACCGGCTCGATAAGCATGCTGGCGAACTGCTCAAGCGGTATAGAGCCTCTTTTCGCGATTTCATACGTGAGAAGAATACTGGATAACGAAACTTTCGTGGAAGTGCATCCTTATTTTGAGAAGATCGCTAAGGAAAAAGGGTTTTATTCGCTGGATATCATGAAAAAAATAGCCGAAGGGACCGGCCTAAAAGATATAAAGGAAATACCCGAAGATGTTGCGGAAGTTTTTGTAACCTCTTTCGACATCAAGCCTTCAGCGCATATTAAAATGCAGGCGGCTTTTCAGAGGCACACGCATAACGCGGTATCAAAAACAGTTAATTTTCCGCAAGAGGCGAACGAGAACGATATCAAAGAGGTATACATGCTTGCCTACGAGACCGGCTGTAAAGGCGTAACGGTCTACAGGGATAAATCAAGGCAGGAGCAGGTGCTTAATATAGGAAAACAGGAAACCAAAGACGACATGCAAATAACCTCCAGAGTAACTCCCAGGCCGCGGCCCAACGTTATTCACGGGACAACGACAAAAATAGCGACCGGATGCGGGAATCTGTATGTTACCATAAACGAAGATGAGACAGGGCTTCCGTTCGAAGTATTTATGCAGATGGGAAAAGCGGGCGGCTGCGCCATGAGCCAGCTCGAGGCGATAGGAAGGCTTCTTTCACTTGCGCTCCGAAGCGGGCTGGATGTTTCCTCTATAATAGAGCAGCTTCGGGGAATAAGGTGCCCGTCCCCCAGCTGGGAAAAAGGTGGAAGGATCTTTTCATGCAGCGACGCTATTGCCAGGGTTATAGAAAGGCGGCTTATAAAAGACGAAGGCAAGGCAAAACCGGCGTCAGCGCCTGATAATAAAGAAGAGCCTGAAGCGGGGGCAGGATCCCGGGACGCGCAAGTTTCTTCCCGGGAGGGAGAAGGGGGCGTTTCGGTAGCGTCTAAGAGAAAAACAGGGAACATAGTAGGGGTATGCCCTGATTGCGGAGGCGCGCTTTGGCA
>CAZFLU010000010.1:0-12580 GCA_964519195.1 uncultured Planctomycetia bacterium
GCAATAAAAGAGTCGAAAGACGCGATTCCGTTCTTAGATTTCTTGCCAGGTAGGAGAGGCTCTTGAAGTCATGTGAAGAATAGTAAAGAGTATCGTAAACAAGGGTGGCCCTGATAAGAGTTTCTTCTTTTTGCCTGACAAAGCGCGACGCAGGAGCTATGGGATAAGATGATTCGAGGCTGTAAAAAAATAAAAAACATGCCGTCGCGATCTTGATCATATCAAAAACAAAATTATGTTTTTGAAATACAGCGCGCATGTCAATCTCGCTTTCCGCCAAGCTTTGATCACATGGTCATTTTATCCTCCTATTATAAAGTTTAGCATTTATCCGGGAGCTTTTGGTAACAGGTATGTAATATCGGTTAGCTGTTTAGTTGCCGGCTTCCGAGGTCGGCTGATCGCCGGCCTTGGAAGTCGGCCCTGGAAGCGGTGTTATTTTCCGGAAACTTTCTCCAGATAATTCAGGTATTCGCTATCTGTCGTGAAAAGTATGGTAGAGTTGCTATCGATGGTATTTTTATAAGTATCAAGTGTTTTCAGGAAAGCGTAAAATTCCGGGTCATTATTGTAGGCTTCCGCGTAAATATTGGTTGCTTCGGCATCCGCTTTTCCTTTTATTTCTTCCGCTACTTTATAAGCTTCGGACTGTATCTCTTGCAGTTCTTTTGCCATGCGGCCTTCTATTTCAGCTCTTTTGCCCTGGCCTTCTGATCTGTAGCGTTCCGCGGCGCGTTTTCTTTCGGATATCATGCGCTCAAATACCTTCTGCTGCACTTCTGAAACGTAATTTATCCGCTTTATCCTTACATCTATGAGCTCTATTCCGTATTGGGGCACTATTTTCGAGGCTTCTTTTATTATGCCGCGCGTTAGGGCCTCTCTTCCGATCTCTATTTTCTCGATCTCGCCGGATATCTGATCCGAAGAATCATTTTCCGTTCCCGTCGCCTGTTCTGTCATTATGCGGTTGGTATCCCTTACAAGCTCAACCAGATTATGGCTTGTTATGTAGTCCCTTGTCGCCGAATCAATAATGTCGTCCAGCCTGGCCTGGCCGCCTGTTTCATTGGATACTGACTGCAGGAACTTTAGCGCGTCTATTATTCTCCAGCGGGCTGTCGTATCAACCCATATATATCTTTTGTCCTTAGTTGGCACCTGATTGGGGTTCCCGTCCCATTCCAGTATCCTTTTCTCAAAATAATTGGCCTGCTGTATGAAGGGCATCTTGAAATGAAGGCCTGCTTTTGTTATCGGCTGTCCTATTGGATCTCCGAACTGGGTTATTACGACCTGTTTTGTTTCGTCGATAACATATAGAGCTCCGCTTATTATCAGAACCCCTGTTAAAACTATGGCTAATATTAAAAATGCCGCTAAATTTTTCATTGCGCACCGCCTTCCTTGTTAAGGTCCAGAAGCGGCAAAACATTTTTTTGTTTGGAATCAATTATGATCTTTCTGCCGGCTTTCGGAAGTATTTCGTTCATTGCCTCAAGATAGAGCCGCTTTCTGGTAACGTCCTTGGAATTTTTGTACGCTTCCCATGTAGCTATGAATTTAGCCGCGTCTCCTTTAGCGCTATTTACCCTGTTCAATCCGTATCCTTCGGATTCCCTTATTGTTCTTTCGGCTTCTCCGCGGGCTTGCGGAATAACTTTATTATATTTTTCCCATGCCTGGTTTATGACCTTTTCTTTTTCCTGCTTTGCTTCGTTAACTTCGTTGAAAGATGGTTTTACCTCATCAGGAGGATTAACGTCCTGAAGCTTTACGGTTACTATCTGTATCCCGCTATCATAAGCGTCCAGTATTTCCTGAAGCTTTTCTTGAGCCTCGATATTGATCTCGATCCTTCTTGTTGTAAGAACTTCGTTAACCGTGCTGTCGCCAACTACCTGGCGCATCACCGCTTCTGATATGTTCCTTATTGTTTCCCTGGGGTTCCTTATGTTAAAAAGCATCTTAACAGGGTCCTTGACCTTAAATTGCACTATCCATTCCACTACGATAACGTTGAGGTCTCCGGTAAGCATCAGTGATTCGCTGAAATATTCTCTCGGGGCATACTGCGTAACAACGCCTGACTTCACGGTGCGATACCCGAACTCCTCCTTAAAGACATATTTAACCTTCACATTGTCAACCCGTTCTATGAAAGGCGCTTTAAGATGAAGGCCGGGATTGGTCGTCCTTACATATCGGCCGAAACGGCGTATGACGCCTACTTCATCCGGGCCTACCGAATAAAAACTGTTAAAAAGCCCCACGACTATTAAAAAAACGAATATGGCCGCCGGGATAGTGCCTTTAAAATTCTGAAGTTTTTTCCCGGCCTCTTTCATAAGCTCTTCCGGAGATTTCCCGCCGAAAAGATCTTCTGGTTTATCAAAATCCTGCATTAGCTCCTCCTGTCTTTATGAAAACTTATCTTTTTACGCGTAGCGCGCGGTTCATGATCCGGTAGCCCTATGGATAGCGGCTTTACCGAATTTTTCTTTTATTTTGTCAATGGCCCTGTGGATGTCTTCTCTTTTTTTGTCGGTAATTTCAGAAAAAAGCGAGTCAGTCAGATTCGCGGGCATGAGGCCTGATACCTTAACACCCAGAAGCCTTATTTTTTTTCCGTTGCTCTCAAAAGCATTATAAAGGGTTTTAGCTTCTTTGTAAAGGATATCCGAGAAATTAGTCGCGCTTTCCAATGTTCTTGCCCTTGTATAAGTTTCAAATCCCTCGAGCCTTATCTTAAGAGTAACGGTCCTCCCTTTTATGGCTTGCGCCCTTAGCCTTGTGGATACTTTTTCGGATAAATGCATAAGCGCCGATTCTATCTCTTTACTATCTTTTGTATCCTTGTCAAACGTAAATTCGTTACCTACGGATTTCGCTTCATCTTTTGCCCTCACGGCGCGTTCATCAACGCCGTTGGCAAGGCTCCAGAAATGGGCTCCGTTCACGCCGAAAGTCTCCTCAAGCCTGCGCGCGTCAGACTTCGCGATATCTCCTATAGTATTTATCCCCATGCTCCTGAACAAAGGTTCTGTTTTTTTGCCGAGTCCCCACATTTTTGATATATCAAGCGGCCATAGAAAATCAATAAGGCCCTCTTTTGTCACCACAACGAATCCATCCGGCTTTTTAAGGTCAGAGGCGATCTTCGCGGCCATTTTTGTAGGGGCGAGGCCTACTGACGCGGTAAGGCAGGTTTCCTTTTTTATTCTCATCTTTATCTTCACGCATGTCTTCTCGGGCCCTCCGAATAAATGATGCGTGCCTGTTATATCTAAAAATGCCTCGTCAATACTTATCGGTTCCAGTTCAGGAGTAAAATCATACATGATATCATAGATCCGGTGGGAGATTCTCGCGTATTTTCTTCCGTTACCGGGCAAGAACACGGCTTCGGGGCATTTTCTGTAAGCGGTTGATATCGGCATGGCTGAATGTATGCCGAATTTTCTTGCCTCATACGAACAGGTTGAGACAACGCCTCTACCTTTTCCTCCTTTAGGATCGGCTCCTATAACAACCGGTTTGCCGCGAAGATGAGGATTGTCTCTTTGCTCAATTGCGGCAAAAAAGGCATCCATATCCACGTGGGCTATGTATCTATCATGAGGCATATAAATTACGTGTATTTTCGCGGGACCCTTGAGGTTATGCCGGTCACTATTTCGTAAGGTATTGTCCCGGCCTGACGGGCAAGCTTTTCAATACGGATCTCGTCTTTTCCCTGTTTTCCTATTAAGACCACTTCGTCCCCGACTTTGACGCCTTTTACATGGCCCACATCTATCATTGTCTGGTCCATGGTCACTTTTCCCACTACCGGCGCGCGCTGCCCTCTTACAAGGACATCAGCCCTGTTTGATAATATGCGCCCGTAACCATCCGCGTAGCCTATAGGTAAAGTCGCGATCTTAGTGTGAAATTGGGTTATGTAAGTTCTTCCATAACTTATTGAGCGGCCCGGAGGCGTATCTTTAAGGTAGACTATTCTTGTTTTAAGAGAGAACGCGGGCCTTAATTTTATTCGCCTCGGAAAATTTCTCTTAGGGTAGATCCCGTATATTATTATACCTGGCCTTGCCATGTTAAGATGCGCGTTTTTCCAGTCAACGCAGGCTATTGAATTAGCGGCGTGTTTAATGGGAATGCTTACGCCAAGCCCCTCAAGGCTCTTTAAAATATCACTGAAAGAGTCTATCTGGTATTGAGTGAAAAATTTATCGCGGCCCGCTATTGAAAAATGAGTATATATGCCTTCTAGTTTTATATTTTTTTCATTTTTTACTTTTATTATAAATTCAAGAGCTTTTTCATGCCACACGCCTATGCGCCCCATTCCTGTATCTACTTTTATATGGACCTTGGGCTTTGCGGCCCCCGCGCCTATTTTCTTAAGTTCGTTAAATAGTTCCCTGTTGCATAAGGTAAGCGTAATATTATTTTTTATTGCGACGGACGCCTCTTTCGGAAGAAGCGAGCCCAGAACAAGAATAGGAGTTTTTATTCTGTCTTTTCTGAGCGCCATTGCCTCCTCGAGCGTGGCTACTCCCAGATAATTCACCTTTTCTTTCTCAAGAACACGCGAAACATTATTCATGCCGTGCCCGTAAGCGTTCGCTTTTACGATAGCCATTATTCCGGCGCCTTTATTAAGCAGCTTTCTTATGCTCCTTAAGTTATGTTTCAGAGCGCCAAGGTCTATTTCAGCCCATGTAGGCCTGTAATGTTCCATCTATGCGTTCCCCCCCGCTACCCCTTATTTGACAATACTTCGAATGCAAATACATCGGCGCAAGCTTATCCGGATCAGCTACCTGTCTTTTTTTAAGCTTCTCGCGCCCTAATTTCGCGATAATCTCCGCCTCCGGGCGCCATTCTCTATCCGAAATAGAAACTAACCTATTTTCTTTTAACCGTTCCTTATATAACGCGGCTCCATCCCCAAAGACAAGCGTCGGATTTTTTATTTTTCCGAGCAGCTCATCTATATCCAGTAACATATAATCCGTCAACTTTCTAAGCATGCCGCGGCAGCCGTCATTGCGAGGAGGCGCGAAGTGCCAGCGAAGCAATGACCTGTAACAGCACGTGTAAACTTTTTTCTTTTTAGCGTCGACCACGGGACACAATAGGTTTTTCTCTTCGTTTATAAAATTATACGCGATAACATCGAGCGTTGGCACGGCGACAATGGGAATGCCAACGGCCATATTTATGGCCTTAAACGTGGCAACGCCTATTCGTAAACCTGTAAATGAACCGGGGCCTATGCTGATCGCCAAGCCATCAATATCTTTTAGTTTAAGGCCGCTCGTCTTTAGCGCCCTGTCTATCTCCGGTATCAGAAGCTCGGATTGCTTTAACTCGCCTTTACCGCGGAAGGTAGCTAAAACCTCGTTGTGTCTCGTGACCGCGACAGACAAGAATCTTGTCGAGGTGTCTATGGCTAATATCTTCATATTTGTATAGCGTTTAGCTGATCTTTATCTCCCTTCGAGTTTCTCCTGAATGCCTGAACTTCACCGTAATATACTTATCCGGAAGCGCTTCAAGGGCCCTGTCAGCCCATTCTATCACGCTTATACCTTTGGAATAAAAATATTCTTCATGCCCCACAGTATCCAGGTCCCTTACGGAATCCAGCCTATACAGATCAAAATGGTAAAGCGGAGGGGAGCCTTCATATTTCTTTATGATAACAAAGGACGGGCTGTTCACATGCAGGTGATCTTTTATCCCAAGCCCTTTGGCTATACCCTTTGTAAAAACAGTTTTCCCCGAACCAAGGTCGCCTATAAGCGCTACGACCTGTCCCGGTTTCAGGTTTTTACCAAATTTTTCGCCCAGCTTAAGTGTTTCATCAGCGCTATCAGTAATATATTTCATCTTTTAAGTACCTTATATCTTGCGTTTTAAAACTTATGGCTTTATAAATGCCTGAACCCCTTGTTTCTAATAGCTTCTTCCGAGCCGTCTTCATTTATCAGTTTCACCCCATTTTTCTTATCAACGATCTCGCCTATCAACGTAACAGGCAGGTCTTCTTTTTTTCCCATGCGCGTTATTATTTTTTTTGATTCTGAAATATCCGCCGTGAAAAGAAGCTCGAAATCTTCCCCCGATGAGATCGCTTTATCAATAGATATGGGATCTTTGCCGAGAGGAATGAGCCCTTTATAAATGCGCGCTCCGACCGAGCTTGCTTTCGCCAATCTATTAAGGTCCATGGCAAGCCCGTCGGACATATCTATCATGGAATTTATCCTAAAGCCCGTGGCAAGCTTTCTTGCTTCAGGCAGCCGGGGCATGAAACTTAGATGCTTTCTGGCACCCTCGCCAAGCGTGCCTGTCATGAACACAAGATCTCCTTCTGCGGCGCCGCTTCTTGTTACCATGTTCTTTTTCTCAACCTCACCTATAAGAGCGACATTTACTACTATTTTATCCGAAGCGTTTATATCGCCTCCTACAATCCGTATACCAAACTTACTCGCGAGGGCTTTCACGCCTTTTGTAAAAGATTTTATAAAAGAAAGGTTTTTTGTCCCGGGAATCCCCAGCGAAATAAGCGCGTATTTGGGAAGCCCCCCCATGGCGGCTATATCGCTTATGTTAACAGCCATGGATTTCCATCCTATACTGAAAGGGGAAGCTCTTTTTGTAAAATGCGTCCCTTCTATTATCATGTCCGTTGTAAGCAAAAGATGTTTGCTTCCCCGGTGAGAGATCACCGCGCAATCATCGCCTATTCCTTTCACGAGGCGCCTGTCTTTGGTATTTTTTGAAAACTCTTTTAAAATATATTCTATTATTTTAAGCTCTTTCATGAGCGCCTTTTTTATTTAGCGGCATATTCGTTGAAAAACCTTAAGAGAAAGACCAGGCTGACGCTTCCCAGATTATTTAATACATGCAGGGTCACCGAAGGCACCAGGCTTCCTGTTTTTTCATAAAGGTATGCCAGAACGATCCCGAGTATGGTTATGGGTATGAATCCCACGAGAAAATAGGTAAGGGCGTGCGTATGAAGGAATGAAAAAAGCGCGCTTGTTATCATGATCCCCCAAAAAATGCCTAAGCCCTTTTTTATCGCGTTATATATTACGCCGCGAAAAAATACTTCTTCCGCGAACGGCCCGAAAATAGCGGCTATTATCCCTGAAAACAGAACAAGGCCCGCGTTCTTTTCGGAGAGAAGAAGCCCTACTATCGGCTGCGGCGGAGGCTTTAACTTAAAGAGGTCTATAACGAAATATACCGCCATGCCTACCATGAATATAACCGGAATAACGCCCAGATAACCTTTTATTCCGTAGAAGATGTTTCTCCAGGCTTCCTTCTTATAAAATCCCAGGTCGGAAATTTTCTTTCCGTGGATATGAAGGATAAAAAAACCCACGGATGAGAGAACAAACGTATCAACCGCTATAGTGTCGAATATCATCCTGAAATTATCGTTGCGAAGCGCCGTGAATTTAACATTGAAAACGCTTTCGGCGAGCTTCGCGGAAAACGCTAGGGTAAGAAAGAAAATGTAGCTTGCCGCTATTGATAATATGATTATTTTTAGAACGTCCGTCATCCGCCAGGATATGGACGGCACCCGGCCCGGAGAGGGAAAAACATTCTCTCTTCGTAACTTTTTTCTCACGAAATATACATCTATGAAAACCCCGAGAACGAATATGAGCAGTATAAAGAGGTTCAGTGATACGTAAAAAACAAAAAGCGCCGGTTTTCGGGACAGTTTCTCTTCTATCTCTCTTGTGCGCTCCCCGGCCTCTTCCATGCTTACAAAAAGAGTGCCCTTTCCTGATCTCTCCTCTTTTTTGACCTCTTCGCGCTCATCTTTAGAAGATATTACCGGCATCACGTTAAGGATAATTATAAAAAGCGCGAGCGCCGCGTATATCCAGTTATTTTTCAGAAAATTTTTCATTGTTTTATCGGGAGGCCAAAGAATTTTATAGCTTCTTTCGTGGTTACCTTTTCCACTTCCTCAGCGCTTATTCCAAGCGTCTCCGCGATCTTGTTCCTAAGCTCGGGTAAATACGCGGGCTCGTTCCGTTTTCCCCTTTTTGACTGGGGAGCCAGAAAAGGCGCGTCTGTTTCAAGGAACATTCTCTCAAGCGGCACGAATTTTATTGTTTCGCGAAGTTCTTTAGCGTTCGGAAAGGTAAGGTTGCCTGTAAATGAAACGTAAAAACCCATGTCCAGGACTTTTTTTAGAACATTTCTGTCCCCTGAAAAACAGTGCAGGACCACCCGTCCTCCGCGAGGCAGGGCTTCTTTTAATAAACTAAGGCAGTCATCATGGGCGTCTCTATCATGCACTATGAGCGGCATGTTTTTCTCTTTTGCGATATTGATGAATTTCAGGAACGCTTCCCTTTGTTCAAGAGGGTCTGACCTTTCCCTGAAATAATCAAGTCCGACTTCGCCTATCGCGACTACCTTTTTATTTTCGCTAAGGCGCATTATCTCGGATAAGCCTTCCTCTTTTATATCTTCGGCGTGATGCGGGTGCGCGCCCAGAGAAGCGAAAATATTATCATATTTTTCAGCAAGTTCGACGCTTCTTCTTGAACCTTCAAAGCTCGAGGCCACATTTATCATATAGCCGACATTGCTCATTTTGGCGCGTTCGATAACTTCGCCCCGGTCCCTGTCGAATTCCGGAAAATCAAGATGGCAGTGCGTATCTATGATCATTTTATTATTATTCGCGGGAAAAGAGGAGCGCTTTTTTGGATCTCCTGGCCGGGTTTCATAACGCCCCAGGAATTTGCCCTTTCAAAATCCGCGTTATCAATATCCTTATTAAAACCAAGCTGTTTCCAAATGCTGGCTGCCCCTTCCGGCATAAAAGGCGCCACGAGAACCGCTATTACGCGCAGGGATTCCAGAAGATGGCTTATCAGGGACCTAAGGGCTTTTTCATTTTTCTGTTTTGAATATTCCCATGGTTTTGCGTCTTCTATGTATTTATTGGCCTTTCCTACGATTTCCCATATGACTGTCAGGGCTCCGCTAAAATCCAATTCTTCCATTTTTTCCCTTACTGTTCCTTGCGCCTTAAGCGCCTTTTCCTTCAGTCCCCTGTTAAGCTCGGAAAGTTTTTCGTCTCCGGCATCCGCCTCAGCAAGCGGCGCTTTGGAATTAAAATACTTTATGGCCATGGTAAGGGTCCTGTTAACAAGGTTGCCCAGGTCATTGGCGAGATCCGAATTGAACCTGGTTATAAAAGAATCTTCGCTGAATGTTCCGTCTAACCCGAACGTGACCTCTCTTAACAGGAAATATCTAAAGGCGTCCGCGCCGTAATCCTTAACAAGCGTGTTTGGGTCCACTATGTTCCCTTTTGATTTGGATATTTTTTCTCCTTTTAATGTCCACCATCCGTGAGCGAATACTGTTTTAGGCATCCGCGCGCCGATGGATCTTAGCATTATGGGCCAATACACCGCGTGATGGCGTATGATATCCTTTCCTATTACATGGAAATCGGCCGGCCAGAATTTTTTGAATTTTTCGCTTTTTTCCATAAAGCCCACGCCTGAAATATAATTTATAAGCGCGTCAAACCATACATATGTAACGTAATCCCTGTCGAACGGAAGTTCCACGCCCCAGGCCATGCGCGCTTTCGGCCTTGAAATACACAGGTCCTGCAGGTCATTCTTAAGAAAGCTAAGAACTTCATTCCGCCTGTAACCCGGCTTTATGAAGTCTTTGTTATCGTTTATGTAAGAGATCAGCCACTTATGGTATTTTGAAAGTTTAAAAAAGTAGTTAGCCTCTTCTATGCGCTCCACGTTCCTTTGGCAATCAGGGCATATACCGTTTTCAACCTGCGTATCTGTCCAGAAGCTTTCGCATGGAGTGCAAAACCATCCTTCATATTTTCCTTTATATATGTCGCCTGCTTCCTTCATAAGATCAAGGACCTTCTGAACGGTTTTTTCATGGGCCGGGTCCGTTGTTCTTATAAAAGAATCGAATTTTATGCCAAGCGTGTTCCAGAGCTCTTTAAAGCGCGGCACGATGGAATCAACGAATTTTTTTTCCTCGCCTTTTTTATAACCGGCCTTAAGGGTCGCTTCCTCTATTTTTTCACCGTGCTCGTCAGTTCCCGTTAAAAAATATGTATCTACCCCTGAAAGCCGGAAAAACCTGCTCGCTGCGTCGCATGCTATTTCGGTATAGGCGTGCCCTATGTGCGGAGAAGCGTTCACATAATATACAGGGGTCGTAATATACATTTTTTTCATGCTAAAATTTCACTTCCACGAGCTTGCCGTCCGCTACTTCTGCGGTGACAGAGCGTTTTAACGGATTTACGCCCACGACCTTACCTTTCCCTTTTTCTGTTTTTATTTCCTGGCCTACCCGGGGAAGCCCTTTAATAAGCTCTCTGTAAGTTTTATCCTCATAGCTCAAGCAGCACATGAGCCGGCCGCAAAGCCCTGAAATTTTTGTAGGATTAAGAGGAAGGTTCTGGTCCTTTGCCATACGTATGGTAACCGGCTCAAAATCCTTAAGGAACTTTACGCAGCAAAGTTCTTTTCCGCAGGGCCCGTAACCTCCCATTAGCTTGGCTTCATCCCGGACGCCTATTTGCTTGAGCTCTATTCTGGCTTTAAACATGTTTGCCAGGTCCTTTACAAGGTTCCTGAAATCTACCCTGCCCTCTGAAGTAAAATAAAAAATTATCTTGGACCTGTCAAAAGAATACTCCGCGCCCACGAGTTTCATCGCGAGTTTGTGCTCCTGTATTTTTTTATCGCAGGCATTCGTCAGCTCTTTTACTCTTTTCTTGTTCTTTTCTATCTGTATATGGTCCCAGGGATTTGTCTTCCGGATTATCTTTCGCAAGGGTTTTTCGTATTTCACCTTGTCAGCGTCTTCCGGTTCTGAAACCACCTGCCCGTACTCGATCCCGCGGTCCTGCTCTACTATTACATAATTACCGATCTTGAATTTCAGGCCTCCTGTAGAAAAATAAGAGATCTTTCCTACCTCTCTTAACCTGACCTGCGTTAACTGTTCCATCTTATCTCCTGAGTTTCGAGCCGAGCACATCAAGCATGATCTTGGGGTTCACGTTAAGATCAACATAAGATTCGAGCTCGGTTATTTTTTTCACAAGGTCGTTCAGCTCATCTGTTTCGTATTCATTCGCTTTATTTTGCGCGTCCGTTTTACGGTCAATGTTAAGAAAAAGGCCTGTTCCGCCTGTCTCCTTGAAAACAAGCATATCCCTTAAAAAAGACATTAAGAACCTTAGGTTTTCTTTAAGTTCGGACCTGTTCTTATAAGAAGAAAGGGCTTCGTTGAGATCGCCGTTTGTTCCGGTAAAGGCATCAAGGATCCGGCGTTTTCTGAGTCCGGCGCCTTCTTCCGTATCCGAAAGAACCAGACGGAACTTAACAACGTGGCAACGCGAGGCTACGGTGTCAAGAAGGGCGTCTTTAGACGCGGCTATTAAAAGAAAGATCGTGCTGGGAGAGGGTTCCTCCAGTGTTTTTAAAAATGCGTTCCCGGCTTCCTCGTTCATGCTTTCGGCGTTTTTTATTATAAAAATTTTCTTTCTGCCTTCAAGCGGCTTAAGCCCTGCCCGGGATATGAGATACTTAACATCTCCGATCCCTATGGATAAGGACGCGCCTTTTGGCTCAAGAATGATAACATCGGGATGCAGGCCTGAATCTATCTTCCCGCATGAGGCGCATTTATCGCAGGGCTCTTCGCTTTTTTGGTTTTGGCAATTAAGCGCCTTGGCAAAATTAATAGCCGCAAGCATTTTTCCGGGCCCGTCAGGGCCGGCAAAAAGGTAACTGGAGAATATTATATCTTTTCGTATTGAGCCTTTTATGGCCTCAACTGCCTCGCTTTGGCATTTCAAACTTTCGAATGACATTAAAGACCTCTTTTTTAACTTCGTTAAAAGTATCCTCTACGCGGTTTTTAGTTTTTACCACTTTTACGCGTTTTTTATTTTTCTTGGCAAGAAGCAGGTAGCCTTTTCTCACGTTCTTATGAAAAGAGAGGCTTTTTGATTCCATCCTGTCTTTCCTGTGGTCTTTTATCTTGGCCAGGCCCGTCTTATGATCTATGTCAAGCAGCACTGTAAGGTCGGGTTTTGTGTTTTTTATGGATACAGACTCGATCTTCATGATATCCGCAAGCGGCACGCCTCCGGCATACCCCTGGTACACGATGGTCGCGTCGTTAAATCTATCTGTTATTACTATCTTTTTCTTCCTGATCGCCGGCGCTATGACCTTATCTATAAGAGCTGCGCGGCTTGCTTCAAAAAGAAGGGTTTCCGTAAGCGGCGGGATATCCAGATGTTTGGCGGAAAGCAGCACTTTTCTTATTTCCTCGCCTACCCGAGTGCCGCCCGGTTCGCGCGTATAAAGCGCGTCGTACCCGCGCTCTTTTAAAAGGTCATACATGAGACGCGAATGCGTGCTCTTGCCGGACGCTTCCGGGCCTTCGAATGTAATGAATAGACCTTTTTTTAAAGTTTTCTCCGCCACGTTGTGCCCTCTTTAGTGTCTTCCAA
>CAZFLU010000011.1:0-12261 GCA_964519195.1 uncultured Planctomycetia bacterium
AGCCGCATGTCCGGCGTGACCTCTACTTTTGTTACCGTCACAACTCCGCTTATCCTCGGGTCGCGAAGCTCATTAGTTAGAACTTCGCTTACCAGCCTTCTTATAGCTTCCGCAACGCGTTCTGTTCGTCTTGACATGCTACATGATCTCCATCTGATACTTTAGCACATTGATATTCGCTTCTCTATACAAAAAATCCCTCACTCTGTTAATAAGCCCGTCCAGATGTTTTTTATCCCCGGAAACCGACACTATCCCCAGCACGGCGCGCTGCCAGCTATCCTGCTCATCCACCTCTGATATGGAAACGTTAAAAGCCCGCTTTAGCCTGTCTTTTACGCTTCTTAACACAGCTCGCTTATCCTTCAGGGATAAGCTCCCGTTTATCTCGATCTCTACCCTTATAGCGCCTACGCGCATTACCATGCGATTAACCTGCTATTTTACGGGCTTCCGCGATCTCTTCTTTTTTTGTTCTTATTTTGCCGTCTATTTTTTTAAGAAGGACCTCACGAAGAACTTCGGTATAAAGCGGGCCCGGTTTGATCCCGAACGCCTTAAGGTCCTTGCCGCTTATCTTAAGCCTAATATTATTATAATCAAGCAAAAAGGTCTTTATCCTTTCGCGCGCCATTCTGTTTTCCGTGCGCGCCCAGAGAAGCAGCGTTTCCTCGAACGACATTGGCCTCAACGATTGATATATGCCGGCCGGCGTAGCATGCTTTTTCAATAAGGTCGAAAGCGCGTTTTTTGAGCGTTTTTTAGCTGACAAAAGCCTTATCGTATCGCTGCGCCGCATGCCAAAGCGGCCGCATAGCTCTTTCAGCTCACGATAAGTCAGGCGTTCAGTAAGCGCCATGAAATAAATAAGCCAGATATCTATGTGCCTGTTCCGTAATTTCCTGCTTGAACGAACTTCAGCATTATACCACATATAGGCTTTTTTTATCTCTGAAAAAAGAACTTTTGTCCTGTTAGTGATCCGCATTCTCCTGTGTATGAACCTTATTTCGTGAAGGTCGCTCATGCGGATAATGGCCTTTAACGGATTCTCTTCTTTAAGTACTCGTATCAGTTCATCTCTTATTCTGTGATTATGCGTGCGCGAAAACATTCCCTCTTTGACAGCGCCTTTTATCAGACGCTCTGTATACTTATCTATGCGGAAACCAAAGCGCTGTTCAAAGCGAACAGCCCTAAAAATTCGCGTAGGATCGTCTATGAAGCTTCCGTCGTGCAGAACGCGTATCACGCCGCGTTCTATATCCTTGATACCTCCAAAAAAATCTATTAAGTGCCCGAAAGTTCCTTTTAAGAGGCTTGCCGCGACAGCGTTTATCGTAAAATCCCTGCGCTGAAGATCGTCTTTAAGCGAACTGAATTTGACCGTTGGCAGCATCGCCGGTTTAGCGTAAGATTCGCGCCTTGCGCTTGCAATATCGATCTTAAATTTCATACCTGAATCCGAAGGGTGGGCCATGCCCCTGGGCCAATTCATTATCACGGTGCATGTTCCGAATTTTTTATAAACCACAAGGCTCCCCTTATAAAGATCGGCTATTCTCCTGCCTAACGCCGCTGTTTCGCCTTCTACTACGATATCAATGTCAAAGTTAGGCACGCCAAGGACAATATCCCGAACAAACCCTCCCACAACATAAGCCTTTAACCCAAGCGCCTCTGCCTCTTTGCCTATTTTGCGCAGTATCCCGAGCATTTTCCCCGGGAGCAGGTGCTTTAGCTTATTTGATATGTTGAAGTCTTGACTGCGCTTGTTCATCTTCTTGTGCCGGGTAAAAAATATATCTCTATGAACGCTCTTAAGCACATCCCGCCGCGTAATAACGCCTATTATCTTTCCGCTCCGAACCACAGGAAGGCATCCGGAATTCTTCTCGAACATTATTTTCTGCGCCTCATGAAGAGGCGTGCCCGGACTTACGGTAAGAGCGGGGCGCATCATGTACCCTTTTACGGAAGCGTGGCCGTAGTTGTATTTTAACGCTTTATCTATATCTTCCACGCTGATGATGCCTACAAGTTTTTTCCGCTCCATCACAGGAGCGCACGACCGGGCGCAGCGTTTTAGCTCTTCTTTTGCCTGCGCTATGGTATTTCCGGAATCCATGAAATTGACCTTGCGCGTCATGATATCGGCTGCGATTATTTTAGTTTTTATATGGTGTTTGAGCTTTTCAACAAGAGCTTCCTTGAACCATTTTTCATTTTTTCCTTCGATTTTTACGCTTGCCGCGCTCCTGTGTCCGCCTCCCCCGAATTCTTTAAGGACCTCATTTACATCAACTTCTTTTAACCTGCTTCGCGCTATTATCCTCATGCCTTTACCTATCCTGAAGATCACGAAAAGAACAGGAAAGTTTTCCACGTCATGGAGCTTCCTCACTATGGTGCCAAGCTCGCCTATAAAGTGGGTAATGACGCCTTCGGCTATGGCTACGTTAAGTCCGTTTATGATAAAGATCTTAGTTGAACTTATAAGGCCCGTGAGAAACGTAAGTTCGCTTTCCGTTAGCTTGCGGTTAAGATACGAAGAAACGGCCTGAAGATTCGCGCCTTTTGAAAGAAGATAACTCACCATATCAACGTCAAGCCTTGTCGTAGTGCGGTAGGTAAGGGATCCTGTTTCTTCATAGATAGCAAGAAGCATTATAGTGGCTTCGAGCGGGGTTATTTTAAGCGCGCTTTTTTTGCGTATCAGATCAACCAGAATGGACACAGTAGCGCCTACTTCCTGAAAAACATCCTTGTCGCCTTTTATGTCATGCGCCATCCTGGGGTGGTGGTCGTAAACATGGACCTCGCAGGAAGCGTTATCGATAAGTTTCGCGGCTATCCCGATGCGGGATTTGTGCCGCGTGTCCACTATGATGACCCTCGTGATCTTGTCCATGGAGATGGTCTTTTCTTTTTCTATTTTTATCTCATCCCTGACAAGCGAAAGAAATTCCCTTACCGCCCTTTCCTGAGAGCCGGGAAGAAGAAGCTTGGATCCCGGATAAAGTTTTTTCGCAGCCACCAAAGACGCGAAAGCGTCGAAATCAGCATTTGTATGAGTTACTATTAAATCCATGTTTTTCTCGTTTAGGGACTAGTAAGGTTTAGCCCCTACAACCATTATCCCCTGGGATGATATTTATGATGTATCCCTTTAAGCCTTGATTTATTAATATGTGTGTAAACTTGCGTTGTTGAAATATCAGCGTGCCCCAGCATTTCCTGAACACTTCTTAGGTCCGCCCCTTTTTCCAATAAATGCGTCGCGAAAGAATGTCTTAGCGTGTGGGGCGTTATATTTTTGTTTATCCCTGCTTTGAGAGCGTACTTCTTTAGCATTTTCCAGAAAGACTGCCTGGAGATCTTTCTTCCCAGTTTTGATAAAAATAAGTGATTGTCTCCTTTTTGCTTCGTGAATTTAGGCCTTGCCTTTTCAATATACCGGATAAGGGCGTCTTTGGCCTCACGTCCAACAGGTATTATCCGCTCTTTCCCGCCTTTTCCAGTGCACCTTACAAACCCTACCTCCATATTGAGCCCTTCTTGTTCAAGTTCTGATAATTCGGAAACTCTCATTCCGGTCGCGTACATTAATTCAAGCGCGGCTTTATCCCTCATGCCGGAAGGCGATCTCAAATTCGGCCCCTTCAGCATCGTGTCCACTTCGCTCATATCCAGCACATCAGGGAGGTTTTTAGAAAGTTTCGGCGACTCAAGAAGGCCTGCCGGATTTTGCTTCACCATGCGCTCCGTAACAAGAAACTTGTAGAACATCTTTATCGCGACCAGGTTCCTTGAAATAGTGCCCGGAGCCAGGCTTTTATCTTTTAAAAAATAAAGATACTTGGAAACATCATGCTTGGTAATGCCGGCAGCGTCGTTTATTTTCCGCGAGGCTGCGTATTCAGAGAACTTAGCGAGGTCCCGGCGATAGCTTGCTATTGTATTGGAACTCAAGCCTCTCTCGATAGTAAGATAATCGAGAAATTGGTTTATCAGGTCCTTCATGTAAAGCCCTTTATCAGCTCAAGAAAGGATTGTTCTTTTTTTCATGCTCGATAGTAGAAGACGGGCCATGCCCCGGAAAAATGCGCGTTTCTTCAGATAAAGGCATGAGCCGCTCTTTTATGGCCTTAATAAGCGCGCCAGTGTCTGAATAAGGAAGATCCGACCTCCCTATGCCTTCAAAAAAAAGCGTATCGCCCGAGAACAGCACGCCTTCGCCTTTCAGGCTTATGCCTCCGGGCGTATGGCCCGGCGTATGTATGACTTCCAGCCTTATTTCTCCCTCTTCTATTATATCCCCGTCTTTAAGAAGCCTATTAGCGGCCGGCGAAAGGCTCAGCGTGCCGGTAAAAAATGAAAGGTTTTTCATGGGATCATTCAGCAGCGAAGCGTCCTTTTCATGTATCATGACCGGGTACCCGAATTTTTTATTTCCGGCAATATGGTCGGCGTGGCCATGCGTGTTAATGATGGCCTTGACTATGAGTTTATTTTCTCTGATAAAATCATTGATGGCCTCATCATAAGATGCCGGGTCTATGAGAAATGCCTTTCGGCTTTTCTTGCCGTAAATAAGATACGTGTTCGTCCGTATCGGACCTACTTCGAATTTCTTTATCTCGAACATTGCCATTTTATAAGTCTTCCTCGGGCGCGATAGGGGCGAATTCGCTTCTTATATGGTCTTTCATTTTTTTCGGGGAAAATTCTCTCTTTATAGCGCGGTATTCCCGCTCAAGTATTCTGCGCACGCGCGTCTCATTTACTTTTGTCAGGTTATGCTTGTCTATTATTACCTTGGCAGAAATTATATCGCTTATGCGCCCGCCAAGCTCGGTCGCTTTTTCATCTGTAAGAAGGGCCTGCATATCATAAAGATGGCTTATCATCTCCTGCGAACTTCTGATGTCGCTTTTAAAATTCTTTCCGAGCTCTGTTATAAGTTTCCTGTACCAGTTCACCCAGTACACATAATGCTTTTCATAAAGCTCTATGGAGGGCTTGATGTCGTATTCTCTAAGCTGTACAGCGGTTTGCAGTTCTTTCTTTTTATGCTTGGGCGTGAATTTTTTCTTTAGACTGGCGCATCCCGCAACGCTTGTCAGTAAAAAAAGCGCGCAGATCGTAATTATTAAATAACCTGGTTTTTTTATCAAGTTTTCCTCCTGATCATTTTTTTAAAGTCTTCTTCGCTCATGATCTTTACGCCCATTTTTCCGGCTTTTTTAAGCTTAGACCCGGGGTCTTCCCCTGCAATAAGAAAATCAGTGTTTTTACTGACGGATGAGGAAGCGCTGCCGCCTAAACTTCGTATGAGTTCCTCTATGCCTTGCCTCGTATAATCGCGAAGCGCGCCTGTCACAACAAAGGCAAGTCCTGCCAGGGTTCCGGAGATTTTTTTGCGCTTCGATCCAAGGCGCACGCCTGCTTTTTTAAGATTATCCAGGGCTTCAAGATTCCTCTTGTTCGTAAAAAAATTCCTTACGCTTTCCGCCATCACAGGGCCTATCTCATTTATTGCGGTAAGTTCCGGAATACCGGCTTTTGCGAGTTTATCGATAGACCCGAACTTCTCGGATAGCGTCCATGCCGCTTTCTGTCCAACGTGGCGCATGCCCAGGCCGAATATTAAACGGTTCAAGTCATTGTCTTTACTTTTCTCTATAGCATCCATGATGTTCTGTGCTGATCTTTCGGCAAAACGCTCGAGGCTCTTCACGTCTTCAAGCGTAAGATAATAAAGACCGGAGTAATCCTTAGCGAGGCCCTTGTTCACAAGCTGCTCGACCAGCGATTCGCCCATGCCGTCAATATCCATCGCGCCTTTGGAGGCAAAATGAATAAGCTTTTGTTTTATCTGCGCGTCGCAGGAAACATTATTGCACCTGAAAGCCACCTCGCCTTCTTCCTTGTAAAGGGGCGCGCCGCAGGACGGGCATTTTTTCGGTATTATTATTTTTTTCTCTTTTCCCGTTCTCTTGTTTTTTTCAACGCTAAGTATCTTGGGTATTACTTCCCCGCTTTTCTCAATATAGACCGTATCGCCCTCCATCACGCCAAGCCTTCCTATTTCATCGAAATTGTGAAGCGTGGCGCGCGAAACCGTTGTGCCGGAGATCCTTACAGGCTCCAGAATGGCGACAGGCGTTACAATACCTGTGCGGCCTACCTGCATGCGCGCCTCTTTGAGCCTTGTAAGCGCCTTTTCGGCCGGAAATTTATAGGCTATCATCCAGCGCGGGCTTTTAGCCGTGGCCCCCAGCTTTTTTTGCTGTTTTAAAGAGTTTATTTTTACGACCATTCCGTCTATCTGGTAATCAAGGCCTTCTTTTTTCTTCTGCCATTTATCGCAGAATTCTATTACTTCCTCTATGTCGCTGCATTTTTTTACTTCCGGTATTATTTTAAATCCTGACTTTTCTAGCGCCTCTAAAGCCTCGCGGTGCCCTTTTGGGCCAGCGCCGGTAAGAATGCCGATGCCCCAGACAAACATATCAAGGCGGCGGCCGCGCGTTATGCGCGGGTCCAGGAGCTTCAAAGAACCTGCGCTGGCGTTTCTGGGGTTAGCGAATATAGGCTCTCCGTTTTTTTCTCTTTCCGCGTTGAGTTTTTCAAACCATTTTTTCGGCATGAACACTTCCCCCCGGACTTCAAGAATGTCCGGCAGATCGCCCCCGGATAGCGTAAGAGGAACGCTCCGGATAGTCTTTATATTGGAGGTTATGTCATCTCCTGTTCTGCCGTCCCCTCTTGTGGCGCCCAATTTAAACTTGCCCTTTTCATATCGAAGTGAAACGCTTACGCCGTCTATTTTAAATTCCGCGACATACTCATATGCCTCCTTGCGAAGGTTCTTTTTTATTCTTTTATCAAAAGCTCTTAGCTCATCATGTGAATACGTGTTATCCATGCTAAGCATCGGCACAGAGTGCTTGACGTGCCTGAATTCCGCAAGCGGCTTTTCCCCCACGCGCTGAGTCGGCGAATCATCGGTAGCGAATTCGGGAAATTCGCTCTCAAGCTTTTTAAGATCATTATAAAGCCTGTCATATTCCTGATCCGATATTTCCGGCTTGTTCTCGACGAAATATTTCAGGTCGTGCGATCCAATCGTTCTCTTAAGGCTTTCTATTTTTTTCTTTGCTTCTTTTTTGTCCATTTTACGCGCCCAGCGAAAGCCGTTCAGCCAAAAATACCGGTAATCCGCTATTTATGATTTTAGTTTTCGCGGATTCCACGTCGTAGTTTGCCCTTTTGATCTCCACTGATCCTTTTCCAGCATCATAAACCGCATAGGAAAGCCGCCAATCCCCGTCTCTGGGCTGCCCTACGCTTCCGACATTAACCACAAGCCTTTCCTCTCCGGATATGGTTGCCGCGCTTTCGCTGATAAGCTTTACTTTTCCCCGCTTTTCCTTGAAAATTGCCGGAATATGAGAATGCCCCACAAAACATACCCGCGTTTTCATGAGCTTAAATGTTCTTTCGGCTGATCCGCGGTCTATCATATAATTAAACGCGCCCGGGTCCGGAAGCGTTCCGTGAACCAGGGTAATGTCTTTTTCGGAATGAACAAACTCAAGCTTCTTTAAAAAATCTATTTCTCTTATCGTAAGATTGGAGTTTGTCCATGATATTGCCGAAGCGGCGGCGTCATTGAAATAATCAAGGCTAAGCCTGCCGCAAACAGCCGCATCGTGGTTACCGCAAACTGTAGGAGCGTCAAGTCGTTGCGCGATATTTATGCATTCTGACGGATCAGCTCCGTATCCTACGATATCTCCCGCGCAAAAATACTTTTTTATGTTTTCGCGCGCAAGCAAGTCCAGTGTTCTCTGCAATGCCTCAAGATTACCGTGAATATCTGAAATAATTGCGCACTTCATTAGCGATAAAATTTTATATTGAAACCTTTAAATTCTCCTGTGGGGCTTTCCCAATTTATATCGGAAGATCTGATATAGTGGCTCATTTCGGTTTTTAGTTCATTGAAAAAACGGCGGACATCTTCTTCTTCGCCTTCGCATAGGACCTCGACCGTGCCGTCCGGCAGGTTCTGCACCCATCCGTCAATGCCGAATGCCCCGGCAGCGTTTTCCGCTGCCAAGCGAAAACCTACGCCCTGGACAGTACCGGAAAATACTATGTGGGCCCGCTTTACAGACATAGAGTTAGCATGTTAAGAGTGGTATGTTCTTTATAATGGTCGGGAAGGCGGGATTCGCCTACTCCGCCTCGCAGAGCTCGGCTACGTAGGCTTTCCTCGCTCACTTCCGGCCGGTCCTTTCGGACTTGCGGCCTCTTCCTCCCGTTGGTCGGCGTTCGCTCGATTCGAATCCCACCGAACATGTATCCTTATTCTGGTCGGGAAGGCGGGATTCGAACCCGCGGCCTCTTGGTCCCGAACCAAGCGCGCTAATCCAGGCTGCGCTACTTCCCGATAGTAATCATTAAACTTTTTATCAAAAATCCGGTAGTCCTAAGAAGCTTACCCGAACTCCCGCCGAATTTCATGCGGCGGGATTAATTCAGCCATGGACTTATGTTCACTGCGTTCCATAAGTCCAGGCTTCATTGAACAAGCGCGCTAATCCAGGCTGCCCGCCGTAAACGGCGAGGTCTCGCCATTCCGTTTATCGGAATGGCGGACGCTACTTCTCGAATTTTCGCAAGAAAATTTGATACTGAGAAAGTGTTATCCAATTCGACCTTATGGGAGAATTGGTCACTTTCGAAGTGCCGAGTTTTGACACCATATTAAAATTATATGCTATAAATATAACATGATATAATAAAAAAATCAATTAAAATGGGGACTATGAACCGCCTCCGTTCCCGGAACGGAGGCGGTACGCTGGTGGCAGGCTTAAGTGAGATCAAAAATAACTTTCGCAGAGGTCCCAATATCGTTATAGCAACTTTGGAACAGACATTGCCATTTTGGTTTTTGTATTTATGATAACGTCTTAGTACAGGCCTTCCTCAAGGAAAAATTCAGGTTCCGTCAGCACCGGGCCGTAATGTTTGGGAGCCGGTATCGGGAAAGTAACTACCTCATATACTCCAACGACAAGGCGTACTCCTGTTTTTAATATACCCGTTAAAACTCCTACCGTGGCCGCTGCTATAGGACCGTCTTCGGTATTTGAATCGCCTATGGCTTTGGGTATTTCCAGTACGCAGGTACCGATATTGGCTATCCCCCTGCCCAGTTTCGTTACGGCATTGTCAGCGAAAGCGCCCGCTGTCAGAAAGATCGATATTATTAGTACAAATGTAATGATCTTTTTCACTTTCGGCTCCTTTCTTATTTATATCAAAGATACCACAAAAAAGCCCAATAATCAACCCTGTATGAAGCCTTTTTGTTTTAAGAATTCTTCCGTAACTGGTGAAGGTCGTTCAGCGCTGATCTTTTTATTTATATATTTGCCGAGCATATCATATTCTACATTAACAAATTCGCCCGCGTTCTTATGCGCAAGATCAGTGAGTTTTAATGTGTAGGGTATAAGGTCGCATCTTACTATGTTTCCGCGAACCATGGAAACAGTAAGGCTGACGCCATCGATAGCGATCGAGCCTTTGCCGGTAACATAAGGTTCATCTTCTTTTGGTATTTCAAGTTCAATGAAAGCGCTTTTTTTTCCGGAAATATTTTTTATCTTTACTGCCCTGTCAACGTGTCCGAGAACAAAATGGCCCTCCAGAGTGCCGTTCGCTCTTAAAGCCCTTTCAATATTGACAATATCGCCCTTTCTTGCGGATCGAAAAGAGGTGAGGTTAAAGGTCTCCTCCATTAAGTCAAATGTAAGCGCCCCCTCGGAAACGTCAACTACTGTAAGGCAGGCGCCGCTCACTGAAATGCTGTCGCCTTTTTTAATTAAGGCGGTTTCGATCTTTGTCTTGACCGTAAGCTTTCTGACATAGCCCGATCTTACGATGCTTGATACGCGTCCTGTGGCCTCTATTATTCCCGTAAACATGATCTATTTTCCCGTTATGAGATCTATATATCTCTTGTTAAGCTTTCGTGCTTCCGCGCCGCATGGCCCGACCGAGATCTTTACGCCTTTTTTCTCAAGTTCCCGGAACCCCCTGCCCATCACAAGCGGGTTAGGGTCTTTTGTAGCGGCGTAAACTTTTTTTATCCCGCTTTTTATTATGGCCCCGGCGCAAGGAGGGGTTTTCCCGTAATGCGAGCATGGCTCAAGCGTTACGTAAAGAACGGAACCGCGCGCTCTTTCTCCGGAAGCTTTAATGGCTTCTTTTTCCGCGTGCGGGAGGCCTGCTTTTTTATGGAACCCCTCTCCGACGATACGCCCCTCCCTAACAATAACAGCGCCTACCATGGGGTTGGGAAATGTCCTGCCTTTTGCCTTGCGCGCCAAACTAAGGGCCCGGTTCATGAATTTTATGTTTTCTTTTTTATAGCGCGGCACGGTTACTTGCTGCTGGCTTTGTCTCTAAGCCTTTTAACTATTTCGTACGGGATCCTTACGCTTCCCATCAGTATCCTGCCCTTTCCCATCCCGTGGCAATCCGATCCTCCGGTTGCGATAAGACCTCTTTCTTCCGCAATTTTAAGGTATTTCTTGCTTGCCAGGGACGGATGGTCCGTATGATAAACTTCTATGCCCTGCACGCCCGAATCCAGGATATAGTTTACCATGTTTTCATCCCGCACGGAAAATGGGTGCGCAAGAACCGAAACCCCGCCTGCTTTTTTTATTACTTTGACCGCTTCTTTGACCTTAAACCCCACATCCTCGACATAACAAGGCCTGAAGTCCCCTATATACATATCGAACGCCTTCTGGATATTTGGCACAGCCTTGGCTTCGAGAAGCGCCTGGGCCAGGTGAAGCCTTCCCATCGACCCTTTGCCGCTGGAAAAGGTTTCTACTCGTTCCATGGGTATATTTATATTGAACCGGGCCAGTTTTTTAAGCATTTTTTGCATGCGGGTTCGCCGTTCGCCTTGCACTTTATGCATAACGCGCCTGAACCATTCGGCTTTCCAGTCAACAAAATATCCGAGCATGTGTATTTCTTTGCGCTTTTCAATAACCGTAAGCTCCACTCCAGGAATAATCTCGACTCCAAGCGTCGCGCCAACGGCCATCGCGGGCTCTATACCGTCAACACAATCGTGGTCGCATATAGCTATGCATGAGAGTTTTCTCTCCGCCGCGACCCTGACAACTTTTTCCGGAGAAAAAGTACCATCTGAAAAATCAGTGTGCACATGAAGGTCCGCGTATTTTTTCAAGATATCCCCTTCTTCTCCGTCTTGCTGATCTTATCAAGAATTCCGTTAACGAATTTGCCGGAATCTTTGTCTCCGTATTTTTTGGCTATTTCTATAGCCTCGTTTATGGCGACTTTAGGCGGCACGTCTTCTGAAAAAAGAAGTTCGAACGCCGCAAGGCGCAGCACGTTCCTGTCAATGGTCGCCATCCTCTCGATCTGCCAATTCGTGGCGTATTTCGATATCGCTGAATCTATGACGTCTTTTTTTTCGAAAACACCGCGCACTATCAGGTTCGCGAAATTTTTTATATCCTCTTTTTCCTCAGGCGTATTCTTCCAAAAAAGGTCCGCGCATAATTCCGCCGGTTCTTTTCTTATGTCAACGGCATACAAGATCTGAAGCGCGTATTCACGCGCCTTTGTCCTATTTCGCATGTTATTGTTTTGTTCTCCTTTTTATTTTTTGATTACACAGATCGATCGCTGTAATTATATTTTTATTTCACTTTTCCGTAAAGGTTTGCCATCTCTATAGCGGAAAGGGCCGCGTCTCTTCCTTTATTGCCGCTCTTGGCCCCTGCCCTGTCTATTGCCTGCTCTAGAGTATCAGCTGTAATAACGCCGAATATACAAGGAGTGTTCTCGTTAAGCGCGACGTACGCTACTCCTTTAGCCACTTCCGCGGCCACGTAATCGAAATGCGGGGTATCCCCGCGTATTACCGTGCCTACGCATATGATAGCGTCGAACTTTCCGGATCGCGCGAGCTTCTTCGCAAGCGGGGCTATCTCGAATGAACCCGGGACCCAGAAAACTGAAACATCTTTCTCATCAACCCCGTGCTGAATTAAAGTATCCTCTGCGCCTTCAACAAGCTTAGATGATATGAACTCGTTAAATCTTGATGCTACCAGGGCGAAATTAAGCCCTTTTGCTATTAGATTTCCTCTGATCATTTTTGCCATAATTACCTCCTTATAATATAGT
>CAZFLU010000012.1:0-12168 GCA_964519195.1 uncultured Planctomycetia bacterium
AAGTCGCTATATTCTTTTTTTAGTTTAAGCGCGCGCAGAACGGCCCCTTTATGTTTTGTATTTAAAAGAGGCAGGACGCTCGGAGCACCCAACGCGTCAGGAGCGACAAGAAAATATATGTGAAGTATATGGCTATCAAGCATTTCATAATAAAGAAGAAGCTTCCTTAAAAGCACGGTTTGCCTTGTTACTTTAAAGCCGGCGGCTCTTTCAGAAGCCTTTACTGAAGCCAGGGAATGCGCGTTAGCGCATATACCGCATATACGCGAGGTCAAATGCTGCGCTTCGAATAAGGAGCGCCCGCTTACCATTGCCTCAAAAAAACGGGGAGCCTCCACTATATGGAGTTCACTTTTTTTAAGCCGGCCGTTTTTAACGTCTATTACAATGTTCCCGTGCCCTTCCACGCGGGTCAGGTATTCAACATCTATGTTAAGATTTTTTTGCGGCATCTTTTCCTCCTGTAAGTCTGCACATATTGTATAATTCGAATTTCTGCATTAGATCCTCAATGGTATAGCCGTGTTTTTTAAGTATGTCCATTTGTCCCTGCTCCGCCGGATTATCCAGGAGCCCCCTGCATGAATAACAGGTATTGCCGTAACTCGGACACCACGCTCCGCAGCCGGCTCTCGTGACAGGCCCCATGCAAACCTGGCCTTTCTCGAAAAGGCATACATTTTCTTTAAGCTTACATTCCACGCAAACAGCGTAATCAGGAGGAGTGTATCCCTTGCCTGCCAGTATGGCTTTCACGCATTTGATGGTCTCTTCATTGTTCGTGGGGCATCCGTGAATGAAGTAATCCACTTTTACGACTTCATGAACAGGCCTGGGCTCCCCTGCCTCTAGAGGGAATTCCCTTCCTTTGTACACTATATTTTTCGCCTCTTCCTGCGTGTATTTTTTCCGGAGCCCGTTAACCCCGCCTATCGTGGCGCAAGCGCCGTAGGCTATTATGATCTTTGCCCTTTTTCTTATATCCTTGATACGTTCCTCATCATGTTTCCGGGTTATGGTCCCTTCTATAAAAGCGATATCGTAATTCCTGCTCTTTTCCGACATGGCTTCCCTGAACTCCACTATTTCGCAATGTTCAAGAAGGCCGAGAAGCTGTTCTCCAAGATATGTTATCTGAAGCTGACATCCTTCACAGTCGGCAAAATCGAAAAACGCTATTTTTATTTTTTCTTTTTTATTCTTTCTCATAACGCCTCCTTAACATTTTCCAGTTCAGCGTATGTAAAAGTAGGCCCGTCCTGGCATACATAAAGATGATTTATCTGGCAGTGCCCGCAGCGGCCTACTCCGCATTTCATGCGCCGTTCAAGTGAAAGTATTATCTGTTTTTTGGGTATCTCTTTTTTAACAAGTTCAGCTATCACAAACTTATACATGATAGGCGGCCCGACAACAACCGCGTATGTTCGGTTAGAATCTATGCTCACCCCCGGTATCAGGTTAGTTATGACGCCCACGTTCCCTTTCCAGTCAGGATCGGCTTTATCTACCGTGCAGGCGTATCCTATATCGGTCATTTTTTCCCATTTGGCCACTTCATCGGTAAAAAGCCTTTCTTTGGGCGCCTTGCAGCCACGAAGCACTGTTACTTTGCCAAAATCCCTTCGCTTATCTATAACAAAATTAATTAAAGATCTGAGAGGCACTATCCCAAGGCCTCCCGCTACGAAAAGAAGGTCGTTACCTTTTATCTCATCTACGGGAAATCCCTTTCCGTAAGGCCCTCTCACCCCTATCTTATCTTTCACGCCAAGCTTATGAAGCGCGCCGGTGAATGTGCCTACTTTTCTTACGCATACATCAAAGCTTGTCTGATCTTTTTTAGTAGGAGAGGACGAAATGGATATGGCGGCTTCGCCTATGCCGGGGATCGAAAGAAGCGCGAATTGTCCCGGCATGTGTCCGAGAGGTTTTCCGTCATCAAATCTTATTTCAAAAAACTTCTCGTTCTCGGTCATCTGCTTAGCTTTTATGATCGTTGCGGGCCTCGGAGAGTATAAAGGGTTTACGCTCACTCTTTTTTTAGAACTAGTTATTGTTTTAGGCATTTTTATACTCCTTTGTTAGATCGTTCACGGTCTCGATCAGGCTTATTTTAGCCATGCACGTACGGGTGCATCTGCCGCAACCGACGCAAAAGAACTTATTATATTTCATTACGGAATAATCGAATTTTCTGTAGTACCTGTGCCTCTGCCTGGAAGAGCGTTCTTTGCGGAAATTTTCGCCTCCGGCAACTTCCGCGAACTCATCAAGCTGGCAGGAATCCCAAACCCTTGAGCGGTCGATCTCTTTCATGTCAAGAGCCGCTTCGTCATACATGTCAAAACAATAGCAGGTGGGGCACACGGCGGTGCAGTTACCGCACGATACGCACCTTTTCCCCACATCTTCCCAGACAGCGCTGCTATATGACTTTTTGAATACTTTATTAAGATCGCTGTAGCCGGCTTCAAGCTGTTTCTTAAAATTATTTTGTTTATTTTTTCTTATACTAAGGAGTTCGTTTTTAAGAGCGCCTTTATCTTTTACCTTTTTTATCAAAGGGTTCTTGGCAAGAAGCTTTTCCCCTTCGTTCGAATTTACGTGCAATATGTATTTATCTCCGGCGTCCGTGATCATGATATCATAACCGGCTTTCGGATTATGGGTATCCATCGAATAACACGTGGCGTATTCGTCGCAGGACTTAAGGCATTCATATCCTATTATAAGTATTCCTTTTTTTCTTTTCCTGAAATACGGATCTACCGGATTATCGTTAAACACAACGTCCATGCATTCGATACCCTCGATGTCGCACGTATGCGCCCCGAATATTATCATCGGTTCCACCTCTACCGCGGCCTCCCGCATTTCCTGCTCGCCCGCATTAAAAGTACCGAGCTTCTGTTTTTGCGGAGTAAAATACTTTTTAGGAGGAAGTATGGTGGGCAGGTAATCCAGGCAAACTTCGCCCGGGCCTTCTATTTCCGAAAAAACGAATAAGTTCTCTTTTTTAACAGGCGCCATGACCTTGTGTTCCCGGGCAAGTTTTTCTATGAATTTTGAGAGATCTTCTTTTTTCAGATAAATGTATTGCATAGGTTATTTCTCCTTTTTATTATGATTACACAGATTAACGTAGGATTACACAGATTACGTTTTCAATCTGCGCAATCATTTTAAAATTTGCGTAATCATTTTTTTCTTTTTAGGATTACCCGGTCCTTTATCCATTTCGTAAAATATTCAAGCCCTTCGCCTGTTTTCGCGGACAGGGCCAGTATTTTTATGTCCGCGTTCACGCTTTTAATATCCCTTGCGCATCGCGTGATATCAAAATCAACATGCGGCAAAAGGTCTATCTTGTTCACAAGGCAGAGCCGGCTTTCTGAAAATGCCGTAACGTATTTTAAGGGCTTGTCATTCCCTTCGGTCGTACTTATGACCACTATTTTAATATCTTCCCCAAGATCAAAATCCGCCGGGCAAACGAGGTTCCCCACGTTCTCGATAATTAAAAGTTCAAGATCTTTCAGCTCTTCCTCTTCAAATTCATCGATCGCTTTTTTTATGATCGCCGCGTTTATGTGGCAAGCTCCCTGCGTATCGATCTGTGTGGAGACAATGCCTGAGCTCTCAAGCCGCTCCGCGTCTTTTGCCGTGAAGCAATCTCCCGTTATTACATGCAATTCTATGCCTTCACGTTTGAGCTTCGGCGCGACAGCTTCAATTATGCTTGTTTTGCCCGATCCGGGAGAGGATATGATATTGACCATCAGGATGCCTTTGTCCGCGAGCTTTTCGCGCACTTCTTCTGCGATCGGAGCGTCTATATTCAATATATCCTGTTTTATTATTTTAAAAGCCATATTACCACTCTATTGATTTAAGAACGAATTCATCTCCCGATATCACGGTAAGCTTTCTTTTCTTGCATTTGGCGCATTTAAAATCCCTGTCTTTTATTACGCTCTCTTCCCCGCAAATCTGGCACCTCACCTTTACCGGAAGCACTTTTATTTCTATATCCGCATCGGTTAATTTTTCATCTTTTGGAAATTGTGAATAAGCCGCTTTTATCAGTTCCGGAACGATATACCTTAGCTCTCCTGCCTCAAGTTTTATCTTTTTTACATTCTTGATCTTTTCCCCGCGCGTTTCTTTTTCGAGTAGTTTTATCAGGTTATTGACAAGCGCTGTCTCATGCATGCGGATTAACTCTTTTTACCATTCTTCTTGTTTACGATAAAATATGTAAGGGTCTCAAGCTCTCTTGAAAGATCCACATTCTTAAGTTTTGCTTCATCCGGAACATTTATGCTCGCGGGGGCGAAATTAAGGATGCATTCGACTCCGGAGCTCACCAGTTTATCAGCCACTTCTTGAGCGCTCTCCGCGGGAACGGTTATGACCCCTATGGATATCTTCTCATCTTTAACTGTTTTTGCCATATCGTCGATGTGCCGCACCTTGACCCCGCCTCTTTCTTTTCCTATCTTTTTTGGGTCACTGTCAAAGGCTGCTACTATTTTAAGCTGGTGTTCCTTGAACCACGGATAAGAAAGCAGCGCGGAACCCAGATGCCCCGTTCCAACAATGGCAACGTTCCATGTCTTGTCTTTACCCAGTATTTTTTCCAGCGCGCTTTTAAGTTCTTGCACGTCATACCCGGAGCCGCTTACGCCAAACTGGCCAAAATGCCCCAGGTCTTTTCTGACTTGTGCATCGCTCAAGTTTGCTCTCTCTCCAAGCTCGCCTGATGATATAGTCTTAATATTAACGCTTGAGAGGCTGGTAAGCTCTCTAAGATATACAAATAACCTTGATATTGTGCCTTCTGGTATTTTTTTGGTGTTCATTTGTTACTCTATTCACGAACTTTGTACCATTTTTCACAATATTTGTCAATTGATTTTTTTATTACGAGCGCACAGATTTAAAGCATAATCTGCGTAATCAGTATTTAAGATTATTTAAAAATGTAGCCTGTTTGATTTGACCAGAAAAGAAGGTCCAGATCACCCATGGGTATGCCTATTCTTTCGGAAAAGACGCGCATTTTTGATTCGATATCAAGATATGTTTTTTTATTCAGCGACTTCGGAATGCTGTCTATTACGCTCAATTTTAACAGGTTCTTAAGTATATGCGTATCCAGTATGGCTATTTCTTCCCCAAGGCCTATGTTTCTCAAGAAATGGCTCGCTTCTTTATAGCGCATACCCTGTATATTATTAACTAGCCACTCCCTGGATTTCAGCGAATTTTTAAAGTCTAATCTGTTCCTGCAAAAAACCCGCCTCGCGCTTATTATAAAACACGTTTTTTTATTATGAAATCTTGTGAACTTTCTTAGGATAGGCGCTATCCGGCGAGCGTTACCTTTTAAGAGAAGTCCTTTTTTATTCAGTTCTTGGATAGCCTTGTCGCAGTTTACGGCTTTTGATTGGGGGGTTAAAAGACAGAAACAGAGTTCTTCGAATATCTTATCGCCTCTTCCCGCTTTCTTGAATTCACTTAAACGCTTCCTGATGTCTTGTTTTTTTCTGCTATAAGACTCTTTTAACTTACCGATTGTCAATTGTCACCTTGTAACTTTGTTACTTTAGATGCGATAGATATCTGAAAGCGCTTAGGGCTGCTTTTGAACCTTCTCCCGCGGCCACTATTATCTGCTTTTCAGGCGCGTCTGTTACGTCGCCTGCGGCGAAAATACCTTTTACGCTTGTTTCATTGCCGGAAGTTACCTTGATCTCGCCGTTTTTATTTTTTTCTACGCTTTCTATGAACTCGGAATTAGGCTTAAGTCCTATTTCAACAAAAACCCCTTCGACCGCAAGTTCTTTTTCAGCGTCAGGAGTTTTTACAATTATTGACCCGACCATTTTTTCGCCTTTTATTTCTGAGACAGCGCTTTTATTCATAATTGTTATTTTATCGCTTTCTTTTACTTTTTCCTGCAAGATGCCCTCGCCCGTAAGTTCTTCGGCTATATTGATAAGATATATCTTTTTTGCTATCTTGATAAGCTGGAGAGCCGCCTCAAGGCCGGAATTCCCGCCCCCTATGACCGCGACATTTTTGTTCGCAAAAATAGGGGCATCGCAAGTAGCGCAGTATGTTAACCCCTTGTTCTTGAATTCTTTTTCGCCGGGCACATTAAGCTCTTTCCACCGCGTACCGGAAGCGATGATACATGTTTTAGACTTGTAAGTACCTTTATCTGTTTTAATCGTTATTAAATCTTTTTCTTTTTTGACCTCTTCGGCCCTTTCTCCTTCTTTAACTGAAATCTGATATTTTTTCATATGTTCTTCGAATTTTTCAGTAAGTTCCGGCCCTGTTATGAACTGGTATCCTGTATAATTCTCAATATCCCCGCTTAGAGCCGTCTGCCCGCCTATGTCTTTACTTATAACAATAAAATCCATTTTTTTTCGCGCCGCGTAAACGGACGCTGTTATGCCTGCCGGGCCCGCGCCTATTATTATGAGGTCGTATGTCATGGTATGTTTTTTGGTTATCAGTTTTCAGTTATCAGAAATGGATCAAAATATCATGTTGGCTATCCATCCAAGCGCAATTACCTGCGGCACGGTAATAATGGGCACCCAGACAGCTGTTTTTCTTCCCACATTGTGCCACAAGAGGCCGATCTCGGTATAGTCAGTAATTACCCCCGCCATGAGAAAAACAAAGGCGTTACCAAGCGCGCCTGTTTGCCGGAATATTTCGAACGCCATGGGCGCAGAACCCTCCGAGCATACCTCTATTACAGTTGCGACCGCAAGCGTTATAAAAAGCCCGAGCATGCTTGGCCCCATGTAGTTTTGCACAACATGCGTAGGCACATACGCGGCTACTAAGCTCGCTATTCCCATACCTATGAATATCCACCATAAAACCATATCGCCCAAAGACGTTGCTCCGGCCAGTATGCCTTTTGCGTCTTTTTTGAGCGCGTTTTTCGAAAATTTATATTCTGAAATTCTTTTTTTAATATCGCTTGATATCGAGTAATTGTCTTCGGTGAGAGAGGTATTCTTGTTCTTCTCTATCAGTCCGTGTTTTTCCAGGATCTGGAAAATCAGGCCTGTCGCGATAGCTATAGCTATTGCGGAAAATATTATATAAAATGCTTTTAGCCCGAAAAATCCGATAAGCATAATAGTAAGAGCGAAGTTAGCCCACGGGCTTGCAAGAAGAAAGGCCACAACCGCTGGGTTTGAGGCGCCTTTTTTGTGGAGCTGTATGGAAAGCGCCAGGATACCGTGTGAGCACGCGCTCATGAAAAATCCTATGATCACCGAATAAAAGATAGTTCTTTTTTTAGGCTTCGCGAGGACATGCGAAATATATTCGCGCGGCACATAGTAGTTTATGGCCCCTCCCAGCAATAACCCCAAAAGAATAGCCCACCAGATCCTTCCGAAATACATAAAAAGAGACGCTCTAAAAGCTTCGAGCGGACGGAACGCGTATGATAAGAATACAAGAAAGAGAAGTACCGCGCTTACAATAAAGGTTTTATTACTGTAAAATGGCGCGCTCTCGCAATGCCCGCACGCCGCGTTTCCTTTACCGTGCATTTTTTCGTGGTCCATATTTTTGCTGTTAAATACCCAGAGACTTTTTTACCGCCTCTTTATCAAAACCTACTATCATTTCGCCTTCGATATCTATTACCGGAACACCGGTCTGGCCTGATCTTTTTATCATTTCCTCGGCTTTAGATTCATCGCTTGATACGTCTATGTCCTCAAAATTTACGTTATTATCTTTCAGGAATTGTTTAACCCTTATGCAATACGGGCAGCTCGGGGTGCTGTAAACCTTTACGTTCTTCGCCATTAGCTTCCTCCTTTTTCATTGACGATCACACAGATTACGGTTTCGATCTGCGTAATCATTTGTTCAGAGCCTTAAGCATTTCAAGGTGCTCTTTTTCCTGTTTTATCAGCTCGTCAACAACGCTTTTTTCGTGTTCCGGGGTCATTTTTTTCATGCCTTCATAAAACTCAATGGAATCTTTTTCAAAAGCCAATCCCATATTGATGGCTTCTTTTTCGCTTTTTATCCTGCCGGCGGCTTCTTTTCCCTTGCCTGGTTTTGTTAAAAGGTATGAAGCCGCCAGCGAGTTCATGTATTCAAAATACTCCTGGGGATACGCTTCTTTGGGCTCATAGCTCGCGAAAGAGTCCAGCATCTTTTTAAAAAGCGCGAGATGCTTTTCTTCCTCACCGGCTAAAAACTTTAGCGTATCTTTTGTGGTTCTGTCGGATATTTTGTCCGCGGCGGCATTATAGAAATCACGCCCGTTCTTTTCTATTTGTATCCCGAGCTCGATTATTTCGCTTCCTGAAAATGTGTTTGTCATAGAATGCCTCTTTTAATAATTTTCGCTCATTACCTCGTAATACGCTTTCGGATGAGCGCACGCCGGGCATTTATCAGGCGCTTCCGCGCCTTCATAAACATAACCGCAATTCCTGCATTTCCATTTCGTTGATCTCTCTTTCTTGAATACCTTGCTTTCCTTGATGTTAAGAAGAAGCTTTCTGTACCTTTTTTCATGTTCCTTCTCAACCTCGGCAATGGTCCTGAACTGCTCGGCTATTTCCGGAAATCCTTCGGCTTTTGCAGTATCGCTTGCTTCTTTGTACAGTTTTCCCCACTCAAGCTGTTCCCCATCCGCGGCAGCTTTTAAATTGACCGCGGTGTCTGCAATAATGCCCGCGGGATACGTGGCCTGTATTTCAACATCGCCGCCTTCAAGAAGCTTGAAGAACCTTTTTGCGTGCTCTTTCTCGTTTTCCGCCGTTTCAAGAAAAATAGCGGCTACTTGTTCATATCCCGCTTTCTTGGCAACGCTCGCGAAATATGTATACCTGTTCCTAGCTTGTGACTCACCGGCAAAAGACGCCAGAAGATTTTTTTCCGTCTTTGTTCCTTTTATAGATTTTCCCATTATTATCCTCCTATTTTTTCCATTGCCTCGCCGCAGCAGACAAGTTCTCCGCCTCCGGCTTTAGTGACTTCGACTTCGTTCCCGCACACATTGCATTTGTATTTCTCGCCTACTTTTTCAACTGCCATGATTACCTCCTTATTCAAGTATTTTTTTTAACTCAAGAATGCTGTTTATTATAAAATCTGGGTTGGATCTTTCGATATCTTTAAGCTTTCCTATGCCGTAAGTTACCGCGCATGTCGAAATCTGCGCGCTCTTGCCTGCTTGCACATCTAAGTCCATATCGCCTACTATTATTGTTTCATTTTTCGCTGCATCAAAATGTTTTATAGCTTTATTTAGCTGACAAGCATCGGGTTTCAAGCATTTAATATCATCCCCTCCCATCACAAAATCAAAGCAACTATCTATTCCTAATCCCTTCATGTCTTTTACGGCAAACTCATGCCTTCTATTGGTTATAATGGCTTTATTTTTATTTTTAAAATATTCCAGAATATCTTTTACGCCGTTATAAAGTCGCGAATTATCCAGTGAATGTTCGTTGAAATAATTTTTAAACTCTTTGAGGGTTTTTTCAAAAAACTTTTTATTTTTCCCGAGTGATTTTTCTATAAGATCTTCTACGCCCGTTCCTATGAAAGACTCTATTTTCTTATCGTCTATTTCTTTAAAGCCTACTTTTTTAAGAGCGAAATTAACAGAGCTAATAATGTCCTTTTTTGAATCTATAAGCGTCCCATCAAGATCGAAAATAATAAGATTAACTTTCCTTGGATGCATCAGACGCCTACGAAATGTCTTCTATTAGAGAAGCGATCGTTATGGCCTTTAACTCTTTTATCACGAGCTCTTCGATCCTGTCCAGCTTCCTTTTGAGCACACACGTCTTTATGTGCGGGCATATATTTTTTTTGAAGATATGCTCGGCTATCTTAACGGGGCCCTGAAAAACTTTTATAAGATCTATTATGAATATTTTATCTGCTGGGCGCTCTAATAAGAAGCCTCCGCCTTTACCTTTTACAGATCTAACAAAATGCTTTTTGCTTATTTTCTGTAGTATTTTCCTAAGAAATGGCCTCGGCACTTTAAGACAGGAAACAAGCTCCTTACAGGAAATAAATTTTTTACCGTGTTTGGCTAAATAGCACAATGCTCTAATGGCATAATCCGTATCGCGTGTTATTATTTTCATTTTCCTAAAGCCTGTTCTAGATCCATCGCGTGTTCCTGCTCAACCGCTAATATGTTCCGAAGCTGCTGGGCGAGGTGAAAAAGGTTGAGCTCTTCCGCCTGCCTTATTCTGGCTATATATCTTGCTATGGCGTCGTTCTCTCCGGCCAGGTCCTGTTTCAGCATTTCAACATTATCTTTGGACGTTTTTGGGGTCGGCACCTCAACCGTTGGAAACCCTCCCAGATAGTCGATCTGCGCCGCTATAGTAGTAGCGTGCGCAAGCTCTTCCTGGGCATGTATAACAAGTTCCTTTTGCATATTCTGGTACATCGCGCCTTTTAAAACACCCTGGTGCTGCGTATACTGCACGCACGCTGTATACTCAAGCGCGAGGTCCTTGTTTAAAAGTTCTATGAGTTTTTCCTTTGTTACGTTTGCCATGCCTGCCTCCTTGCCCCGCTTTTAGGCGGTATTTTTATATATCCTGCAAACTTTTTACTTTATTTTTAAACTCTATCGTGACGCTATCAGGGCCCTCTTTTTGTTATTTAGTGTTTCTATAAGCTCTTTGAAGGATCGTTGGAACGCTATGATCCCGTCATTTAAGAGCCTTGAGGTTACCTGGTTTATGTCAATATCTAACGCCGCAAGGCTGTGCAGCACTTTGCGCGCGTTCTCAATATTAAAGTTCTGCGGCTCGATCACGTTGCCGTGATCAAGGAAATTGTTAAAAGTATTATCCGGAAGCGTGTTAACAGTATCTTTTGCGATAAGTTCGGAAACATATTTTATGTCGCTGTAAGCGGGGTCCTTCGTGCTCGTAGAAGCCCATAAGACCCTTTGCGCATTAGCGCCATTATTAGCCGCTTCCTTGAACTCTTCTCCATAAAAGATATCCTGATATTTGTTATATATAACCGCGCAGTTTGCCGCGGCGGCTTTCCCCTTTAGCGAAGATCTTTCCTCAAGCTCTTTATCAATGGCGGTGTCGATCCGGCTTACAAAAACGCTCGCGACAGACCGCAGGCCTCCGGCATCCATCCCTTTCTCCATAAGCCGCTTAACACCATTAATATAAGAATTAGCCGTGCTTATGTACTGCTCTAAGGAAAAGATCAGGGTTGAGTTTATGTTCATGCCCAAAGATGTTAGTTCTTCTATAGCTCCAAAGCCTTCATGTGTGGCGGGTACTTTAAGCATTAAATTGGGCCTGTTCACTTTTTTATAAAGCCTCTTTCCTTCTTCTATTGTTTCATGCTGATCGAAGGCAAGTTCAGGATTTATCTCAAGGCTGACATATCCGTCAAGGCGGTTTGTCGCCTCATGAACAGGCATGAAAATATCGCATGCGTCCTGTATGTCCCGCACGGTGAGCTCATCGTATATGTTAAAAGCGCTTGCTCCTTTTCGGGATAAATGTTCTATATCTTTGTCGTATATTTCGCTTCCTGTGATGGCCTTTTCAAAAATAGTCGGGTTAGATGTCATGCCGCGAAGGCCTTTGCTTACAAGCGATTTGATCGCGCCGCTTTTTAACATTGACCTGTTTATATTGTCAAGCCACGCGCTCTGTCCAAGGCTATTAAGTTTTTCTATGGTCGTTTTCATTTTCCTCCGGATGCGGGTTTACTTCGCTATTTTTGACAATTTGTTCAAAAAATTGGCCATGACCACTCTATTGTTCGGTAAGGAGCAACCCGCGACGTCAAAGTGCCCTCCCCCGCCGTAAAGTTCCGCGAATGCCGCTATGTTTATCTTATCCTTGGAACGCAGGCTGACTCGTAAAAATTTTTTACTCTTTTCCCTGAATAAAGCGACTATCTTTATCCCTCTTATCGAGCGCATCTCGTCGGCTATCGCGTCAGAGTCTTCGGCGAGACCAAGGCCGAGAGACAAGAGGCTCCCTATGGAATCTCCGTCAGGATTAGCGTGCCCCGAAATAAGCACGCTTTTCGCTTCTCTTATCGCTCTTACCGCTTTTTTAAAAGAAGTATTCATGCGTTATTTTAAGC
>CAZFLU010000013.1:0-11830 GCA_964519195.1 uncultured Planctomycetia bacterium
CCATTTTATGAAGATCGTTTATTCTTGCCTCATGAATATCGTTGAACAGCGTCAGTATGAATACCTTGTACGGAGCGGCTTTCTCAAGATCGGCAAGCACGTATCCTATGACAGCGCATCTGAAACTATGGTCCGCGACGCTTTCTCCGTCCTTTATGCCAAGCACCCACCAGCCTGAACGCTTTATGCGCTTAAGCATGCCCGCTTCAGCTATAAAATTAATAAGGTTATTTTGTTTGTTTTGATATTTCATAACAAAAAATAGCGCACGCCATTGAAACGTTGAACGAAAGAGGCGCGCCTTTCATCGGTATGTTCATTTTCAGGTCAAGATGCTTGCGCAGGCCGTGGCGTATCCCCTTGCCTTCCGAACCCAGCACTATACATGCGGGAAGGGGGAATTCTTTTTCATTTAAATTCTCCCCTTCTTCAGCAGTTGCCCCTGTTATCCAGTATCCTGCTTTTTTGGCTTTTATAAGGGCTGTGGTCATGTTGGTTACCATTGACACCGGAACAAAGTTCTCTCCTCCGGAAGCCACGTGCATTACAGTATCATTAACTTCGCAGGAGGCGTGTCTTGGTATTATAACGGCGATGTTGCCGAAACAGGCGGTGATCCTTATTATCGAGCCCAGATTATGGGGGTCATTTATATTGTCAAGCAAAACCAGGGATAACTTTGGTTCGTTCCGCAGCAAAGCGTCAAAATCCGTATATTCAAATCTTTTTACCTCTGCCACAATGCCCTGAAGCCGGTCCGCGCGCTTTATGCTTAGAAGCTCTTTTTGGCTGACTACTCTGTGCGGCACCGCTTTAGATCTTATCTTTTCTAAAAGAACCGTGTCCCCGAAACCCTTTTCCGTGAATATCTTTATTACGCTATCCGGATCGGACTTCAGGCGTTCCAGGACCGAATTCTTTCCGTAAAGATACATCTTTATTCCATGGATTTAACGGCTTCCTGCATTAGCGGGATTATAGCCACGGCTTCGTCTTTCGTGAGCCTTCCGAGTTTTGTAAACCTGAAATCGCCTTCCGGATCACGGCTTTCGCGCGTAAGCTGCATTTTCTTAACACCTTTGTTATAGGAATAAACGCTTACCGTTATGCGGCCAAGCTCTGTTTCTATAGCTTTTGAAAAAAGCTTCTCGTCCAAATTGCTGTCATAAGGCATTTTTAATCTCCTTTCCTCTCTTCTGCATTACCTCTTTTATAAAATAGCACGACACAGAAAACAACGCTGAACAATACGAAATTGACAATGTTAAATATTCTCCATACTTCATCGGTTGAAGCAAGGCCCGCCGGAAGCATCAAAAGAAAACATGTCCAAACACCGATCACCCAATATATGCTTATATCGCGGGAACTACGTCTCTTTATGATCCTCATTATGAGCGGGATATTCCAGAACGGAAGCACTATGGCCGCTATTAACGCTATTTGTTTAAACATTTTTTACTTTTGACAATTATACCCATAATAAGAGGATCCCACAAGCATTATATTTATCTATAGAGAAGGCTCTTCTGCGGTAACCCTGGGCATCCTGCCCTTTCTAAGCGTGAGCTCCTCTTTGGGCTCTTTATCTTCCGTCTTGCTATCAAGCGCAGGCTCATTGCTTTCCGGCAGGTCCTCTTTTGTTTCAGCCGGTATTTCTTCCTCGGGAATGTCCCTCATGTCTTCAAAGCTTAAGGGTCTGAACTCTCCTTCAAGAAGGCTTGATACTTTGTATTCAAGGTACGATATGTAGTCTCTGTCATTCTTTATTTTATCCCGCATGTTATCAAGAAGATCAAGCTGCAGATCCTCTATGCGCTGAAGTCCGGTGGGGTCAGGATTTTCATTATAATAGTTTATTTCTTCGTTAAGGGATGCCAGGGATCTTTTTTCCTTTTTGTCAAGATACTCCCAGTGCCTGTAAAATTCCATTTGCCTGTATTCAAGGTCATCTATAAGGTCTTCCTTATCCGCGGCAAAGCCCATGGCGCTTATCATGAATAAAAAGAGGAACGCGGCAAGAGAGGCCTTGCAAACCCTGACCAAAGAACCCAAAGCGTTCTCCATTCGGTCAAATCTTTTTCGCGCTATCCACTCTTTTTTAAAAACGCTCTCTCCGAAAGCCGCCGCGGACGCTCCCGATTCAAAAAAATCTCTTAGATTCTCGGTAGATACGCCGCCGCACGCTAAGAGCTCTATGTTCTTAAAAGGGCCCTTGATCTCTTTGATATATGCCGGGCCCTGAAACTTAGCGGGGAACACTTTCACCATGCTGGCTCCTCCTTCCCACGCGTTATATATTTCCTGGGGCGTGAAAGCCCCGGGAAAAACCGGTATTTTTTCTCTCACGCAAAAAGAAACGATTTCAGGCACGAATACGGGAGAAACTATGAAGCTCGCGCCCGAGGCTATCGCCTTCTTCAGGGTTTTCATATCAAGCACTGTCCCGGCTCCCACGGCCATTTTTCCCATGGATGCTTTTTTAAGGAGCCTTATCATTTTACAGGCGCCGGGCGTATTCATGGCGACCTCTATTGTTTTTAACCCGGCCGCTACGCTGCTTTCGGCTATCGGGCGGACATCTTTTTCTTTTATTCCGCGCAAAATACCCAGTAGAGGAAGTTTTTTAAACTCTTTCAGGTCCATTTTAATCCACTTCTATATTAAGCAGGCTTTCGTAGAATTCCCTGTAATTCTCTTTTTTATCGCTATTTCTTAGAGCTATGGCGGCCCTCGGATGCTCATTCATCATTCCCGCTATGGCGTAGGGTATGATGTAGCCCCATTCCATCTTATTTCTAAGCGGTATGAACTCCTTTGATATGAGGTCGAGTATGGGCCTTATGTTGAATTTCGGATTTTTGAGGAACCCTATTAAAAGTTCGAGCGGGCAATTTCCTGCGGCCCTTCCTATGCCATAGATCGTAGTGTCAAGGAAGTTGGCGTCATGTATTATGGCCTCTATCGTATTCGAGAAAGCAAGCTGCTGGTTGTTGTGTCCGTGAAAACCCACTTCCTTGGTCTTAAGCGCTTTCTTGAAACGTTTAACAAGGGCCTCTGTTGTTTCCTGATAAAGCGCGCCGAAACTGTCCACTATGTAAACAGCGGTCACTTTGGTTTCTTTTTCTATCTGCTCCAGGGCTTCGTCCAGTTCCGTGCCCTGATCGCGCGAAATAGCCATTATATTGATAGTGGTCTCATAGCCCTTTTCCGAAAAATTATTTACCATGTGTATTGCCTTGTCTATGTCTTTAACATATGAGGCGACGCGCACCATGCTGACGGGGCTCTCTTTCTTGGGCTTTATGTCCTCAAGCTCTACCCTGCCCACGTCCACCATGATAGATATTTTTGTATTAGATTCTATACCGTCCGTTATTTTGCTGATCTCCTTGTCATCGCAAAATTTCCAGTGCCCGAATTCCTTTGAAGAAAATAGATTTTTAGAGTTCCTGTATCCGATTTCCATATAATCCACGCCGGCTTCCGAAAGAGCCCTATAAACTTCTTTTACAAAACGATGGTCGAAATTATGGTTATTTATAAGGCCCCCGTCGCGTATGGTGCAATCCAGCACCTTGATCTTCTCCCTGTACACTTTTCCTCTCTTTCTTACCAAATAGCCTCAAGATAAACTTGAGGCTATTTTGATCGATCTTTATTTTTACCGGTTATTTATTTTCCGCCTTTTTGAAGCGCTTCCAACTCTGATTTTGTCTTAGCGAGCTGACTTTCCAGGTCTTTTATCCTGGCGTTCAGGTTTTTGATCTCGTTCGTCTTGTCTTTCAGCTCCATTTCCTTCGCGGACAGGGATTTCTTCGCGTCCTCTTTTTCGCCGACAAGGCTTGTGATCTTTTTCTCGGCAATATCCTTCTGGTCCATTAACTTTTCATATTCGCTTTTAGAACTACATCCTGATATTGAAAATATGAACGCGGCGATCAATAATAAAGCCAATACTCTCCTCATGCGCACCCCCTTGATTTAAAATAAATTATACCACGTTTCCTTTATAGAGACACTCTTTTTTCAGAATATTCTATCCACGTGCGGCTCAAATATTTCCTGGATAGAAAAAACGACTGGACTATTATGGAAAAGTTCATCGACCACCATATGGCAACCGCTCCGAGCCTAAGATGCACGGCTAAAAAATAGCTAAGAGGCACTCTTAAAAGCCATATACTAAGTGAAACTATTCGCATTACGCTTCTTGTGTCCCCGGCGCCGTTAAGGCCTCCCCCTAAAATGACCCCCCAGGCCATAAAAGGTTCTGCTATAAGGCTTATGTATATGTATTTCATGCTTTCGTTTATCACCATGTCGTTTTTCGATAGAAAAGACGCTACTGTTCTTGCGTTAACAAGCACGAAAAGCGTAAGGGCTGTCACTATGATAACACCCAGAACCGCGGTCACGATACCGCTATGGAACGCTTCTTCTTTTTCTTTTTTTCCCAATAGATTGCCGACTATTACCGCGTTTGCCATGTTAAAGGCAAAAGCAGGCAGAAAAATAGCTGATTCTATTTTTAGCCCGTTAGTAAAAGCGGCCATTGTCTCAACGCTATGTTCGGGAAGCCTGGCTATTATTAAAAATAGCGCCATGGCCCCTAACTGCCATAAAATTTGAAGTATTCCCGCGGGCCATCCTATGTGGAATATCTTTTTTACAAGCGAAAAAGAAAAACTTAAGGCTCCCTTTATAAGCTTTCTTATATAATAAGCGTTTATAATAGTGCCTATCATCAGGCTTATCACGGTCGAGACCGCTATTCCTTTAAAGCCGAGCGGCGTATGAAAAGATAAGAAAAAATTGAGCCCGACATTTAAAGAACACACGATACCCATTGTAAGCAAAGACTTCATTATTGAGCCTGAAGCGCGCAGGATACCGTTTGAGTTTATCATCAGATAGTGGAATACAAGGCCAAGGGAATAAATGCGCATGAATGTTATGCCGTAACTTTTTAGCGCCTCCGGAACGTTTAGGTTCCTTATTATGAATCCTGCCAATAAAAACCCCAGCGCGCTGAAAAAAACTCCGACTACAAAACAAAGGACCATGGAAGAAGTTACGGCCGTTTCGAATTTCTGCCTGTCACCCGAAGTGAAAAGCCTTGATATTACCGAAACCGCGCCTACAGCGAGGGCCATTTCGAGCACGAGAAAAATAAAATAGATCTGAAAGCTCAATCCATAGGCGGCCTGGACTTCTTTTCCTATCTTTCCCGCGATATAAACGTCCGCCAGGCCTATTAAGAATATAAAGAACATTATAAGCGTCATGGGCCAGCTTAAATACCAGCTTTCGCGGATTATTGATCTTATTTTATGATTTCGGAAGGTTTCTTGAATGGGCATTTATTTTTTGAAGTCCATTATATATTTCTTGATCATTTTACAGGGATAATACGAAAGCTTCGCTTTGCGTATGCCTCCTATGCCGAGGTCCTGCTCCATATTAATATATTCAAAAGGGCTCCCTTCCCTGCTTAGAAATTCATTAAGCATTGTCTGATAAAGCCCTTTCATGTTCGCTTCTCCCTTTAGAACGTGCATGACCATTGTATTATCATTCAGCTTTTCGGCAATTGCAATAGCTTTTATCTTTTCTTTTATTTTTATGGCACCGCTTATTAGATTAAATTCTGAAAAATGCTTGACCATATCCTTTATGGCTTCTTTTTCGTTATTCAGCCCCTCTATGTGGTCGCAATCTTTTATTGAACACCACGCTTCTTCGAATTCAAGACATTCCGCGGAGTTCCCGCTGTGTATCTTGTAATAAGAATATTCATTGGTTTTTTTAAAATTTTTTATCAGGTTTCTTTTTCCGTCATATTTTCTGCCTGCCAAATTCACTAAATCCCGTGTTCTGTAAACGTAATCAAAGTTGTCCCTGTCCTCTTCCGCGAAAAACGCTTCGTCCTGCCGGAAAAGGGCTTTAACGTGTTCCGGCACACGTATAAACCTGCCGTTTCTTTCGTGGGCTATCTTGAGCATGGGCTCTTTTATCTCGCTCTTGCCTATGGGTATAAAATAATTATTTTTATTGCCTTTTTTTGAAGAGAGAATTATAAAGCTGCCCAGCTTTGCCGCCTGTGTTCCATAGGCCCTGCGCCAGCTATAAAGATTGGTAAAGGTAAACTCGGATATTTCATGCGCGGTTTCGTTCAGAGCTTTATCTATAACGGTTTTATTTTCGAGCGATAACGGTTTGAATAACGGATAATTTTCCAGAGATCACCTCTATTCTGCCAGTATCTCTTGCAGTTCCTTCATTTCCTCTATCATGGCTATATATATATCAACTGATGCTTTTAATAGCCACACTGTCGCGGCTGTCACAAGCAGGCTTAAAATAACTTTATACCTTAATTTAACATGCGGGTTCAGCCATAAAAGCGGCAGCGCGAACACTCCGGCAAAAAGAATGGCCAGCAGGACAGTTGCTGGCTTGTGGTACCATTTTACGGTTTCCGTAGGGGCCTTATCTGATAGCGCAGGTATTTCTTTCATCCTCGTCCGTTATCTGCACAGTGGACTCGATTATACTGTATTTTTCATAAAGGTGCGTTCTCATTCTTGAAGTAATGGCATCCTGTTCCTTTATTCCGGCGTTTGCCGCGGCCTTTAGCTTTATGTAACAAGAAAGAGCTATTATGTCAGATGTTATTGTCCATATATGCACGTGAAAAACGTTCTCTATTTCAGGAAAATTCGCCTTTATATCTTCTATGATATCCTCTATCTTGAGGCCTGTCGGCGTCATCTCAAGAAGTACTTTTGCCGATTCTTTTATTACACTGAAAGACCATATCGCTATAAGGACGCATATGCCCAAACTTACAAGCGGGTCCAGAAAATTCCAGCCTGTAAAAAATATCAATATCGCTGCTAGAACTATCCCTACGGAAGAGGCGGCGTCAGCTATCATGTGATAGAATATCCCTTTTACGTTAAGGTCTCTTTTGTGGGCCCCGCGCAATATGAATATGCTTGCCATGTTAACTGACAGCCCTATCAGGGCAATTATGAACATTTGTCCGCTCAAGACGTCTTCCGGATTCATGAACCTCTCTACTGATTCATGCGCGATGAAAACGCTTAAAAGAAGCAGGAATATGCCGTTTATAAAAGCGCCTAATATTTCCGCGCGGTAAAGGCCGAAGGTTTTATGCTGACAGGGCGGGTTCTTCGCTATAAAAATAGCGATAAGCCCTATCATGAGAGCCACGGAATGCGTGAACATGTGCACGGCGTCGCTTATAAGCGCGATGCTATTTGTAAGATATCCGCCTATGAACTCTACCAGCATAACGCCGAATGTTATGACAAGCGAAAGCGCTACCTTTTTCTTCTTGATGGACCTGTATTCAAAAAGGTGTTCAAGGATAGCGCTTCTGGGAACTTCTTTACCGTTGTGTTTATGCGTATCCATTTTATGCTTTTTCGAATTTATCCTTGCCTACGCCGCATTCGGGGCATTTCCAGTCATCGGGTAGATCTGAAAAAGATGTTCCGGGTTTTATTCCGTGATCCGGGTCGCCTTTAGCGGGGTCGTATATATATCCGCAAACAGTACATCTATATTTTTCCATGACTTACCTCCGTTTTATTAGGCATCCTATTCAAAATCACTAAGTACATCTTCGAGCTTAAAACTCTCTTCTATCATAGGCGGCCGTTTATCAAGTCCTGTATTTTCCTCAAAAGTTTTCTCATTTTTATTATAGATCATGCCTGTTGGTATCCTGTCTCCCCATTGCAAGGCTTTTTCTATTGCCTTTATTTTATCGCCGGGGTCATATGATTTGTCCGTCTTAACGTCGTATATACGTTCTGAATACCAATTATACGTGTTCTTTTTGTTAAATGAAACGCATGGCTGAAGTACCTCTATAAGGGAAAAGCCTTTATGCCTTACGCCCTGAACAATAAGGTCGGAAAGATTGTCGGAGTCGCGCGAAAATCCTCTCGCCACGAAACCCGCGCCTAAAACTATAGCTACGCTAAGCGCGTGGAACGGCTCTAATATAACTCCGTGATTCTGCACTTTGGTAACATACCCTCTATCAGTGGTAGGCGACGCCTGGCCTTTCGTGAGGCCGTATATCTGGTTATTATGAACTATAAGGGTTATATCAATGTTCCTTCTTATATTGTGCATGAAATGGTTGCCGCCTTCGCCGTAACAGTCGCCGTCCCCTGTTGTAACAATTACCGTTAAGCCGCGGTTAGCTATCTTTGCCGCGGTTGCCACCGGAAGCGCTCTTCCGTGGAGGCCGTTAAAACAGTTGGCTTTTATGTAATGCGGAAGTTTGGCTGCCTGTCCTATTCCGGAAACAAGGAGAACGTCTTTAGGTTCCTTGTTTAATTTTCCCAGGGCTTTTTTCAGGGAATTCAATATTCCGAAATTCCCGCACCCCGGGCACCAGGTTGTAGCGTCGCTACTTTTATATTTATCTTCCACTTTATATCTCCTTTGAGACGCGTTGAACGATCTCGTCCACGCTAAAAGGCCTGCCGTCAAATTTTAATATAGATCCGCTTATCCTGACGGCTATTTCTCTTTCTATAAGCCTGGCAAGCTGTCCGCCGGCGTTATTCTCAATGGTCAATATATTTTTTTTGCCTTTAAGAGCGTTTTTAAGTTCTTCTTCGGGCAGCGGCCATACCTGCGAAAGATGAATGAATCCCGCTTCTTTATCTTTTAAGGCTTCCGCTGCCTCCTTCATCACCCCTAAAGTAGACCCGAACCCTATGAAAACCGTTTCCGCTTCGCCATTTCCAAAATACGTAGGCTTCTCAACTTCGTTTTTTAAAGACTTCATCTTTTTATAAAAGCGTTTTTCTGTCATTTTATTCCGCGCGGACGCCTCTTCCGTGATATGGCCTTCCTCTGTATGTTCATCGCTGTCAGCGTAAATTACGTCATTTATCCAGGAAGGTACAGCGCGGGGCGATACTCCGGACTCTGTAATGGCATAACGTTTGTACTCTTTAATATCTTTTGATTCTTCTTTAGTTATTATGTGGCGTTCGGGTCTTACCTTTTCAAGATCGAATTTAGGTGTATTCCTTATTGAATCCGCCAGATGCTGGTCCGATAAGATAAAGACAGGTATCTGATATTTATCAGCCATGTTAAAAGCCTTAACCGTAAGATAAAAACATTCTTCAGCGCTTCCGGGAGAGAAAATTATTTTCGCGAATTCGCCGTGTCCGGCGTGCAGCACAAAGTCAAGGTCGCCCTGTTCTGTGCGCGTGGGGAAACCTGTCGCGGGGCCCGGACGCTGAACTTCCGCTACAACTATCGGCGTCTCTGTCATTGCGGCCAAGCTCACCCCTTCCTGCATGAGCGCGAAGCCTCCCCCTGAAGTTGAGGCCATGGCTCTCACGCCCGCGAAAGAAGCGCCTATTATCATATTTATTGCGGCTATTTCATCTTCCGCCTGTTCTACAAGTATCCCGAATTTATCCGAATAGTGCACGATAGTGTTCATTATGCTGGTAGAGGGCGTCATTGGATAGGCTGAATAAAATTTACATCCCGCGTGTATCGCGCCAAGGGCTATTGATTCGTTGCCGTTAATGAGCACTTCTTTGGAGATCGGCTTTTTGCCTTTGACAGAAAAGGCCTGTCGCTTCTCGCTTTTCTCCGCTATTTCATAACCTTTTTTCGCGGCCTTTATGTTATTATCGATAATATTTTCCTCTTTATCCGCGAAAACATCTCTTAACGTTTCCTCAACGCGCCCGAATTCGACATTTATGAGCCCTGCTATCAGGCCCGAAGCCGCTGAATTTATAAAAAGCTCGCTTCCGCCCGCTTCTTCGGCAATTTTATAGAGCGGAACGTTAAAAAAAGGTTTTTCGTTCCTTTTTATGTTGAATTTTTCCTCATCAAGGACAATGATGCCGTTTTCGGAAAGGGAGCTTTCGTGTATGGCGAGGCTTTCGGCGTCCAGGCAAACAAGCACGTCAGCTTTTTCGCGTAGAGTGTATACGGGCTTCTCCGAAACGCGTATCTGGAAAAAATTATTTCCTCCCCGTATGCGGGACATGTAATCAAGGTTCGCGAAAACATGAAGCCCCGCGTCCTTGAATATCTTGCATAGCGCCATGCCTACTGTCTGCATGCCCTGCCCGGCTTCTCCGGTTATTCTTATGGTCAGCTCTTTTAACATATGTTAAATTATAACCTATTTTCTTTTTGGAAACAATGATTTAAGTAAGCAAAATATTGACTTTTTACCACCTCCGATCCCGGATCGGAGGTGGTGTCTTCTTATCAGCAATTCTCCACCTGCCAGCAAGCGTTGACCCATAGTCCGATAATCTCGATCTTTGGCCAATATTCTCTCAACCGCTCAACAGCCATGCCAATATGATCGCGATGTGTTTTTTCATCAGCAGGATTACCGCGACAATCGTAATGGCCGACAACAAAGATCCGGGTAGATCTGTTAGTGTTGATAGATATATTAACGCTGCGGATGATTTCTTCGATATCATCCTTAGAAGCCAGAACACCGTCCATCCCCGCGGCGGTGATAACATCTACGAAATCAATGTTATACTTTTCCAGGATCCAGTTTAAAACCGGAAGTTGTACGCGGCCATCCATGCAATTGAGACATGTCGCTCTCGTATCCACATTATCCTCTTTTTTAAATAGGGACGCGTCCCATTTTTTACCATATTCAAGTTGCGGCGACGTAAATGGGGTGTGTCCCTAATTTTAAAAACGTACAATTGAAACCGGGATCACTGGCTTTCGGACTTTAGGAACTAATGATCACCGGCCAACGCCTTTCAATCCGTTATTTTACCAGACAAGCGCTTAAAAAACAACCTTCGGCATTTGCCCCGCGTTATTTGATGAAAGCCGTTAATTTGCCCGAAAATGTCACGTTTAACCTATGCATCGCGCGTGTGCAGGCGACATAGAGCAAATGCTTGTCAATTTCCCTTGAATAGTTATTTTGAGTAGCATAAGGCACGATGACATGGTCGAATTCCAGCCCTTTGGCCATGTGCGCCGCGCAAACGGTCACACCCTGATGAAACCTCATGCTATGTAAAGTTAACAAATGGATCTTATGGTCGTCTGAATAAAGTCGGCTATAAAGGTGCTCTGCCTGCTTCTGGGTTTTACAAATAATCCCCATAGAATGATATTCGGAACCACGAAATTCCATGATCAGCTGTCTTACATAACACAGCTCTTCCTCTTCCTCTTCATCCTTGAAACCTATGACATGCGGCTCTTCGCCATGGCGTTCAATAGCGACAAGATCCGTATTCGGTGATACGCGTTGGGCAAATTGGGTGATCTCGCAGGTCGAACGGTAGCTTTTGCACAACTTTACACAGTCAGCCTCAGCAAAAACCTTCCGGATATCCTCCGACTTGGAAGAACTATAAGGATTGACCGACTGATTCGCGTCACCCAGGATCGTTTTCTTGCAGGGAAATAAACGCGCGACAACAGCATACTGTACCGGCGTGTAATCCTGCATTTCATCGATCAGAAGATGTTTCACATTATCATGTGAACTTTTAAGCCCTTCCGTCTTGATCTTGAGATATATCAAAGGAAAAACATCAGAGTATTCATACACGGCGTTGCGGCCCTGTTTGAACAGTTCCGGCCGCCCCATCCACGCATAGAATTCTTTATAAATAGCGCGGAGCGTCGAAAGCTTGAACATCTTTCGGACTGATGCCTTGACCTTTTCCCGCTCATCGGCTGATATGTCGTAATTGTAATAAATCCCGATATTATGCTCGATATCCTGCGCGATCTTGTTTAAACGCTCAAA
>CAZFLU010000014.1:0-11185 GCA_964519195.1 uncultured Planctomycetia bacterium
AGCATATTAGAAATTATCACAAAGCTTTGTCAAGTGAGTATAAAATAATAGTAAAGCTTTATGAAGAACTTGAAAAACACCCAAGATGCTACAGTATTAAAAATTATTGGGAAAACCCTTCCGAGATAATTGCAAAGAGCTTATTAACAATATCATTCCCTTTTACTTCAACAACTTTGGAAGCTTTATCTTTTGGAAGGAGAGCTATTTGGCATGATGGCATGGGGAAATTCAGAGGAACATTTTACGATAAAATACCATCACTCGTTTCTCATAGTTATGAACAATTAGCCAAAAGAGCAAACGAGCTTATATTGATGGCGGATGATGAGTATGAAGATTATTCTAAAAAATATATACATGGAAAAGTAGAAAACTATCTCGATGGTATGGCAATAACACGTTTTCGAAGTCTTTTATCAAAGGATATTCATGAACTTGTTTAAGTCCCCTACAATAAAAAGAATTTTTGGTGCATTTACTATTTACACAGCCGCTAATTTTATAGGGAGAATTATACCTTTTATAATGCTTCCTATAATGACTCGTTTTCTTAACCCAGTAGACTATGGTATCGCAGCAACTTTTATTTCAGTAGCAGCTGTTATTGATGTTCTCATATGCCTTGGAAGCGATTCAGCAGTAATGCGCGGATATTATGATAGAGATAAAAGTGATTTTGATTTTCCAAAATATGTATTTAATGCAATAATTATTATATTCACTATGTTTGTTTTTCTTAGTATAATTTTTGTTATATTCCAAAAAAATATTTCACAAACCACCTCTATACCTAAGATTTGGGTGCTCATATTTCCTCTTGCGTCAGTATTTACTGCTATTTGCACGATTGCTTTCAAGCTTTTTGTATACAAGCGCAAGCCTTTCGCTTTTTCAGTTTCTCAAGCATCTGATGCATTTATGGAAATGCTTCTTTCACTTTTTTTTGTGGCTATCTTAGGATGGGCGTGGAGAGGTAGGATACTAGGCATAACTTTTAATAAGGCTTTGTTTTTTTTCGTAGGTCTATATATTCTTATTAGAAGTAAATCAATACGAGCAATATTCGATTATGAATACGTAAAAGCAATTTTGCGATATGGCGTACCAGTATTATTTCATTCATTGGGGATAATGTTAGTATTGGCTACAGATCGTATCTTTATAAATAAATTTGTAGGGGTTTATGAAACAGGATTGTATAGTGTTGGTTACTCGATATCTGCAGTAGTAAGTCTTTTTGTAGGCGCTTTTGCCATGGCATGGATGCCTTTTTTGTATGAAAGGCTTGGGAATGCAACACACCGTTTTAAGGTAAAAGTTGTTAAAGCTACTTATCTATGTTTTATAATCATTCTTATTTCAACAGCACTTCTTATAATAAGCGCACCTCTAATTTTAAAAATAGTTGTGGGTAAAGATTTTCAAGGGGCATCTAAGTTTATATTTTGGATAGCTTCTGCTTATATATTTCAAAGTACGTATAATCTAATGGTTGGGTATATCCTGTATCAGAAAAAAACACATTTTTTAGCTATTATGGCAGCTGTAGTTGTTATATTGAATATAGTATGTAATTATTTTCTTATAAAAATAAATGGTGCAATTGGAGCTGCGCAAGCAACTTTTATAACGTTATTAGCGCGATTTGGTTTATCATGGTATTTTAGTAATAAAGCATACCCCATGCCATGGTTTTCATTCGCGAAAATAAAAAAACCTGTTTGAAAAAAAGGAGACATAATGAAGCTTAAAGAAAAATTGAGAAAAAGGCGCCAAACAATAGGATCATGGATTACTATTGCAAGCAGCGATGTTGCGGAAATAATGGCTAAGACCGGCTTTGAATGGCTTGTGGTAGACATGGAACACTCCAGCATAGGTTTTAGCGAATGTCAGAATCTTGTCAGAACAATAGAGCTCTGCGGAATAGCGCCTCTTGTTCGTGTTGGCAAGAATGATCCATTAATAATAAAAAGGGTCATGGACGCCGGAGCGCACGGGATAGTTGTCCCAATGGTAAATTCAAAGCGGGATGCTGAATCTGCGATCGATGCTGTTCATTATCCTCCTATGGGTGGGCGCGGCGTAGGACTTCATAGGGCGCAAGGATATGGTGTTACTTTTCAGGAATATAAAAAGTGGCTCAAGAAAGAAAGCGTTATAATTGCCCAGATAGAACACAAAGAAGGAGTAGAGAGCATTGATGAAATACTCTCGCTTGACGGTATAGACGGAATTTTTGTTGGGCCGTATGACCTTTCGGCTTCGTACGGCGAACCCGGGAATTTTTCTTCGAAGAACGTAAAGGAAGCCCTTAAAAGAATCGTCAAAAGCGCTCATGAAAGAAAAAAATCCTGCGGCTTTCATGTTGTTTATCCTGACATTGCTCTTATGAAAAATAAGATAAAAGAAGGGTATAACGTATTGGCTTACAGCACGGATTTTTTACTTTTAGGAGAGGCGTGCAGAAGCGGCTTGAATGCCCTAAAAAGAAATATAACAAAATGAAAAAACGTATCTTAAAAACAGCCATAATAGGTTTTGGTAAAATGGGCCGGATCAGAGCCTTATCTGTGAAGAAAAGACAGGACGTTAAACTTATAGCCGTTTGCGACACTAATAAGAAAAATAGGCCCGGAAAAGTAGCTTTCTTTGAAAATTACAAAAAAGTTCTCTCCTGTAAGCCTGATATCGTGTTTGTATGTACGCCAAATAGGTTTTTGCCTGAAATAGTCTGTTTTTTTGTGCAAAATAACGTGCACGTTTTTTGTGAAAAACCCCCCGGAAGAAGCAAGGAAGATGTTGAAAAAATGCTGCGAGCCGAAAAAAGAAATCGTGGAGTAAAACTAAAATTCGGATTTAACCACAGATATCATCAGGCGGTCCTTGACGCAAAGTCCATAATAAGCCGTGGCAGAATGGGTAAGATACTATGGATGAGGGGCGTTTATGGCAAAGGCGGCGGAAGCCGCTATGACAAAGCGTGGCGAAACAATCGATCCATATCTGGCGGAGGTATACTAATTGACCAAGGTATACACATGGTTGACCTTTTTCGCCTGTTTGCCGGAGAATTTACCGAGGTCAAATCGATGATAACCACGTTATTCTGGCCGGTCGGGGTGGAAGATAACGCTTTTGCCTTATTAAAGAGCAGGGAGGGGCAGATAGCGTTTTTACATTCTTCGGCTACGCAGTGGCAGTATAAGTTCCTGCTAGATATTTATCTCGAGAGAGGCTATGTTGCGATATCAGGCATCCTCTCATCAACAAGGAATTACGGAAGGGAAAGCCTTAAAATAGCGAGATGTATTTACGACAGGGAGGGCTATCCGCTTCCCAATCCCGAAGAGACGCTTAGCTACTATGAAGAAGACCACTCGTGGGACGCGGAACTTGAGGAATTCGTGCATTCAGTAATGAACGATGCTCCTGTCAAAGTCGGCACCTGCAGTGATGCCTATAATACCATGAAGCTTATAGAAAAAATATATTCTTCAGATGCGTCTTGGGAAAGCAGCCGTAGAAGGAGAAAATAGATGAAAAGAGTAGTGCTTTTGAACGATCTGGATATGTCTGATATAGTGTCCAACAAACTCTACAATAAGTACGTAAGACTGCTCGTGGCGGATATTAAAAGACTCCTGAAAGCCTCGCGACTTATAAAAATAAGCTGTCCAGGGTGCGGCAAAAGGAACAATAAACAGACCTATAGCCGCATGGGCATGAAGTTCAATATCTGTCAGAATTGCGCGTCGCATTATGTGAATCCCAGGCCGCGGGAAAGCCTCCTTGATAAATTTTACATTGAATCAAAAGCGTGTATCTACTGGCGAAAAAATACCTTAAAAATGCCTAAAAAGCAGCTCTATTATATATATGGTCCAAGATTTATATGGATAGAAGAACTGGTGGACGAGTTTGTTCCCGATGCTGCTGTCATGCTTGATATAAATACGAAATACCCTACTCTGTTATCACAGGTTGCGAGTGAGAGTCTATTCAAGGAAATACGTGTTTTTAATCCACAACTTTTCGAGAGGTCAAAACTTTTACCGCCCGGTGTAAAAGCAGAAAATATGTTACATGATGAAGCGGCGGATGTTATCACAGCGTTCGAATCGGTGGAAAGAATGAGTGAGCCTGATAAGTTTTTTGAAATCGCGGCGAGAAAATGCAAGAAGGGAGGGCTGTTGCTCATAACCACGGCCTGTTCGACCGGTCTTGAATATCAGGTGTTGGGCGGAGATTCGCCGAATATAAATCCGATAAACAGAATGAACCTTTTCTCGCTTGAAGCTGTAAAAGAAAAAGTAGAAAACGCAGGATTTGAAATAATAGAGCTCAGCACGCCAGGGAGGCTTGATTGCGAAATAATTATGAATGTGATAAAGAAACAACCGGAAATTAAAATAGATAATTTTTGGCGGTATATTTTTGAAAAAAGGAGCGAAAACGCTATCCACGACCTTCAGAAATTTTTACAAGTGAACCAGCTAAGCTCTCACTTGCGCATAGCCGCGAGAAAGAAATAACTTTATGTGCGGTATATTCGGAACCATAAACGGCGGCAATATAAACAAGGACCTATTCAGGGAGGCTACCAAGCTTCTTGCGCATAGGGGTCCGGATTCGGTTTCTTTTAAATTCTTAGATAATGTCGCTTTTGGTTTTACGCGCCTTAGTATTCAGGACCTTACGGAAGCGGGTAATCAGCCAATGAAACATCCTGGCGCTGCGGTATATATAGTGTTTAACGGCGAAATTTATAATTTTAAAGTTCTGCGTAGCGAACTGGAAAGGGAAGGGGCAAAGTTCGCGTCTGGATCAGATACAGAGGTAATACTTCACGCATACATAGCATGGGGCTGGAAAGAGACCCTAAAAAGGTGTGAGGGAATGTTCGGCATGGTGCTTTACGATGAAGAGAAAGGCTTGGTTTACATGGCGCGTGACCGATTCGGCATGAAACCGCTGTTCTTTTCCGAAACCGGCGAAACAGGGCTTGTTTTCTCTTCCGAGATAAAATCGATACTTCATTTTAAAGGGAGCGCGAAACTGGATTACGCTGATAGTCTTAATCCGATATTTACCACGGGCCTTTCCCCTCGGGGCAGGACCATGTTCCGCGGCGTGCGTCAGTTGAACGAAGGTGAAACCCTGAAATACGATATTAAAAAAGGCACTTTTGTAACTTACAGGTATTTTGATCTGAAAGATTGGGTTGACGAATCGCTTTATAAGGAAATCAGGGGATATTCAAAAAGAAAACTCCTGGAAGTATATGGCGAGGCTTTTAATGACGCTGTGGAAAAACACATACTGAGCGATGCTCCGCTGGCAAGCCTTTTCAGCGCAGGCATAGACTCTGCTCTTGTAACAGAGCTTGCAGCGCGGCATAGGCCAGTTAAGCTATATCACTTTGAACCGGATGACATCAATCTCTTGAAATACCCACGTTTTTTCGCGAAAGAGCACGGTCTAGAGCTAGTTATCGCAAAAGGTAATGACAAGGATTATATATTTGATCTTCCTAAAATGATCTATTCATACGAGACGATCAACAAAGAGGAGGGGCCGGTGCTGGCAAACCTTTGCAAGCTTGCCCGTCAAGACGGTATAAAAGCTCTTCTTACGGGCGATTCAAGCGATGAGATATTTGGCGGCCAGCCGCATCATGTTCTTTTCATGATACAGAATTCCTATTACAGTTTTAAGCCTCTCAGGTATGCCATGAAAGCGCTTAATCATTTCTTTCCCGACAACCTCACCCAGTATACCAGGGAAAACCCACTCGGCACTTATTACTGTACGTTCCCGCCATGGAACAGCATGAACGAGGTACCCCTTGATTGCCTATATCATAAAGGAGAGCGCCTCGCGGAATGGCAAGAATGCCTGGATGCGTATTCATTCGTTAAAAATAAATGTGAACGGGAGCTTTTGGCGTATATGCTGGATGAAGCCCGTTACAGGCTCCAGCGTTTCATGATACGCGCTGACAGGATAGGGATGATGGAATCGGTGGAACTGCGTATACCTTTTCTCCACCAGTCTATCGTGAAGCTCGCGGTCAATACCCCCACGAACTGGCGCATGCGAAAGAAAAGTTTTTGGCGGGGCTATGAGAAAAAATATATCGTTAAAGAGCTTGCGGTATCGCTGGGACTTCAGAGGTCGCTTGCCTACCGGAAAAAGCTTGCCACACCTCATAACAGCAGGCCTCAGGTAGTGAAGCTTATAAAACAATGGCCTCTCACGAATCTTTCTGAGTTTTTGAAGATACCGGAAAGCACTCTTAAGAAGATAGCGCTTGAATCATATGACAATTTTCTCGATAGGATCCGCTACTCTTTTTTGTCGACCGAGGTCCTGATAAGACTATTCGTAAGGAACGAGAGCTGCGAACAGATCTCGGAAGAATTCAGGAAAATAATCCTGTGAAAAAGGAGAAAAAATTGCGAGGCATAAAAGAACGAAAAAGGGAAATAGAGAAGGTGAAAAGGTATTCCATCGCGCCCCCGTTCCCCAGGGAAATATTTATCGACCTTACGTCAAAATGTAATTACAAGTGCGTGTTCTGCGCTAACTGGAAGCTTAAGGACAGAAAGACGATGAGCCCGGAGATGGTGCGTCGGGTACTTTGCGAAGCGCATGAGGCCGGAACGCGCGACATCGCGCTTTACGCGACCGGAGAATCCTTCCTTGTTAAGGCGCTTGCGGAATATATAAAGGAAGCCAAGAAGATAGGCTATGAATATATATTTATAACGACCAACGGCTCGCTGGTTACGCCCGAACGCGCAAAAAAGGTGCTGGATGCCGGTCTTGACAGCATAAAATTCTCCATAAGCGCAGGCAGCAGGCAAACGTACAAGAAGGTACACGGCATTGACATGTTTGATAAAGTAATAGAAAACCTGAAATGGGTGCATTCATACAGAAAAGAGTCGGGCCTTAAATACAGAATATATGTTACCATGATTTATACGAACGATACGATTAAAGAAGCGGAGACGCTTAACAGGATCGTTTTGCCTTATATCGATGAATGGGATCCCCATCTTTTAACCAATCAGTGCGGCAACATGTTCGAAAATAATAAGATAGGTACCATAGAAAAAAATAAAGTACGCGGAAGGGGAGAAGCTAAAATATGCTTCCAGCCTTTTAAGGGCTTTACCGTTACGCCGGAAGGTTACGTTTCCGCCTGTGTCCTTGATTATCAGCATGATCTTATAGTGGGCAACCTTAACAGAGAGAGCATGAAAGAAATATGGAACGGTAAACTTTATAAGGCTTTCAGAAAAAAACATATGGACAAGGAGCTTTGTGGTACGCCGTGTTATAATTGTCTTAATAACGTAAACGAGAAAGTCGTTCCGCTTATGCAGGAATATGCGGAACATTTCGAAAAGAATTAGGAAATAAAAAATGAAAAAGCATTTTAAAAAACACATACTAAATATGAAAAGGTATCAAACCTCTCTCGGACGCGACCTTGAAAAAGGCCTTCGTCTTGACCGGAACGAGAAGGTATCGAATTTCCCGGAGAAAATAATGAGCGATATATTAAGGCAGTTCAAACCGTACTCGCTGAGCGCGTCTCCCGAATCAGAAGGACTCTATAAAGATATAGCAAAGAGCCTGGGTATAAGAAAAGACAAAATATACGTAACAAGTGGGATAACAGAAGGCATGAGGATACTTTTTGAAACGCTCACGAATCCGGGAGAAAACGTTATAGTGCTTGACCCTACGTATCCCATGTACCCGATATACGCAAAACTGTACGACGTCGAATACAGAAAATTTACTTACGCTACGAATCTTCTTCCTAACATAAGCTCTCTTTACGCGAATATGGATAAAAAAACGTCCATGGTAATGATACCGAACCCCAACCTGCCTGTTGAATCTGTATTCAGCAAAAAAGCGATAGAGAATATATTAGTTAAATGTAAAAAAAACGGCACCATAGTCGTGATAGATGAAGCGTACCATTATTTCGGCGGCCCTAGCGTTATAAATCTTGTCGATAAGCACAAGAACCTTGTGGTCATGAGAACTTTTTCGAAAGCCTATGGACTGGCCGCAATAAGGCTGGGGTTTATTGTAAGTTCTGCCGAGAATATCAGATATCTTTCGAAAACAAGATCAATAGTAGAGTCAAACACCTTATCCATGAAGGCCGCTTCTTATATGCTGAGGCACCCGTCTATCATGAGAGCGCATGCGCGCGAAGTGAAAAAAGGCGCAAGATATATCCACAAAAAGTTAAATGAGATAGGCATTAAATGGCACGGCGGAAATTTCACAAACGGAATACTTTTATTTTTGAAAAACAGGAAAGATGCGGATTCGCTTGTAAGTTTTCTTAAAAGAAAAAAAATATATATAAGGAGCGCGTTCCAAAAACCTCTTGATGCCTGCGTGCGCGTTAGTATCGGACCCGAAAACACCATGAAACAATTCGTAAAGGCGCTAAAAGAATGGAAAAAACGGGAAAGAATAAAATGAAGATAAGCATAAAACCATTCAAAAAAGCTTACCTCTCGGAGGTTATATCCATGAGCAGGCGTTCTGATTCAACTTCCAGAACACCTGAAACATGGCGCGGCAACAACATGACAGCTGTTCTCGCATTTAACGGCCCGACACTCGTAGGCATGATACCTATTGAAAGAAGAAAGCTTGTTACCTCGGATAATAAGACTGAAAATGTCTTATGGGTAAGCGGCGCGCATGTTGACGCAGACTTAAGAGGCATGGGCTTAGGAAGCAGGCTTGACGCCGGTATACGGCGCTTTTTCTCAAAATCCTTTAAAGGTGTTTTTGTATACCGCCATGACAAAAAAAGCAAAGCGTACAGGTGGTACATAAAGAACGGCTACAGGAAGATCGTAAGCATCGTTTCTCTTAAGCGCAAAACCCCGGCGTCTATTAAAAACGTTAAATATACAGTGTTATCGAAGCCATCTGAATTTGGGAAGTGGGGTCAAAAGCTAAGCGATCTTTTAACGAACTCTCTTTCAGGGCGGTCAGGATTTGCGAAACGATACCCTTGTTTCTGGAAAGATAAAGCCTCTTCGCATTACTACAAAAATTTTTATTCTTATTCTATTATCATCCTTCCGGATAGCGGGAGGGTTTCGGCGTATGCTTTATGTGGCCTTACCAGCATGAAAGACGGTATAAGGCGAATAGATATTCTTGAGTATGCGCAGTCTGGCCGGAAGAACCTGAACAGGCTTTACGCGGCCATATGCGACCTTGCGGGACGCAAAAAAGCAAAGGAGATCCGGGTGCAGCTATCCGCGCGTGACAGGAAAGATCTGACGTTCTTCTTTGACAAAGGATTTAAAGAGCGCTGGAAAACCAATGTTCTATTTAAAGGTTTTGGTATCGGAAGGAACAAGCTTCGCAGATGGAAATATTTTCAATTTGATTATATATAAAAAGGAGATTCAATGAAACGCATAGCTATAATACCGGCACGACTGGCAAGTTCGCGTTTTCCGAAAAAGCCTCTTGCCAGATTACTCGGGGTCCCCATGATAGAGCATGTTTACAGACGCACCCTTTGCGCAAAAAGGATAGATGAAGCGTATATAGCCACATGTGACAGGGAAATAGCCAGGTGCGCTAAAGGTTTCGGGGCAGAGGTAATAATGACATCAAAGAAGCACGCGCGCGGCACGGACCGCGTGGCCGAAGCAGCAGGTAAGGTAAAGTCGGATATTGTCCTGAACGTACAAGGCGACGAACCGCTTGTTGACCCCCAGGAGCTTGACAGGGCCGTGCATGTCATGGAGAAAAATAAAAAGATCGATTGCCTTAACCTCGTAAGCAGGATAGAGAACAGGAAATTCTTTGACGATAAAAACGTTATTAAGACAGTAATAGACACGAACGGAAACGTGCTCTATTTCTCAAGGAAAGGCATACCATACGGCGAAGGTAAAGAACAAGCGGAACGCTTTAAGCAAATAGGCATATACGCCTTCCGTAAAAATTTCCTTCTCTTATTCACGAAATGGCCGGAAACGCCTCTTGAAAGCTCGGAAAAAATAGATATGCTAAGGATCATTGAACGCGGCCATCCCGTAAAAGCTTTTCTGACAAAGGACATGGTAAGCGTAGACACTTCGGAGGACCTTCGATTTGCGGAAAAACTTTTAAAGAAAGATAAGTTTTACAGGCAGCTGTTCTTAAGGCAATGAAAGTTAAATTCACAAAGAAGATACCCGAAGACTTTAAAAAGGCGTTTGCGCTGTATAAGCACGATGAGCGATACACGCATAACCCCTATTACATGGACGTAAGGATGTATGTAAAAGACAAAGCACACCTATGGCTTGATGAAGTTCAGAGATCTTTTAGCGCGCTTAGTGAGTATTACGGAAAACGCACGGAGTCATGGTGGATGACGCCCATGTCTCGCCTGGACGCAAGGCCCTGGAATCAGGAATATCTGTTCAAGCCGTTCTTTTTTGCGAGAGCCCTTGTTAATATGTCGGAAAAAAGCGGAACAAAAGAAATCTATCTAAGAGATGCGGACTATCAGGTCGGGATTTATCTCTGCGCAGCCGGAGCGGAAGTCGGCATAGTAAGAACGGTAATGTTCGCTATGTGCCGGTTATGCGACAATATACGTTGCATGGCGGAATTTTTAGCAAAAACAACGCGTGACATGTTAAGCTTGCTTATAAATGAATCACGGAAGCCGTTATATAAGGCAAAGACCGAGACGCTGGTCATTTTTGAACTTTTTAAGAAAAACATCTCCACTGACACTGCGCGGGATTATTATTTTAAGGGATTGTTCGATGGTTTTCGCGAAAAGATCAGCTTTTTATGTATAGCGGGAGACGATAAAAGCCTTTTAGCTGGCATAAGCTTCAGCGGCATCTGCAAAGCCGCCGGGATTATATTGCACGTATTTTTTATTACGGTCACTACTTTATTAAGGAAGGTCGATCGCTCCGCTATGAATGCCGGCTTGAAGCAATTTTGGCCGATGTATACGTTCAATGAGCTGGCCAGGATAGCGTTCTTTAACTCAATTTGCGCTTTTCCGGCCCTGGATAGACTGCTGGCATCTGGAAAATACAGAACTATTATATATCCGTATGAAGAAAAGGGAGTGGAGAGAGCTATCGTGATGGCGGGAAAGAGACAC
>CAZFLU010000015.1:0-2157 GCA_964519195.1 uncultured Planctomycetia bacterium
CTTAAGAACGCGAAAAAAAATATAATAGTAATGCACCCCGGCCCTATCAATAGAGGCGTTGAAATGTCAGCCGAAGTAGCGGATGGCGCGAACTCCGTCATCCTGGAACAGGTCACTAACGGTATAGCGGTGCGCATGGCCGTATTATATCTGGTCGCGCACGCGAAAAGAGGAAAGTAGTTTTAAGGTCATTGCGAGGCCGCCCGAAGGGCGAACCGAAGCAATCTCATTCGCATGGGATCGCTTCGTCACCTTGCCGCCTTCGGCGGCGGGCTCCTAGCAATGACGCAGGAGCAAGATGCTGATAAAAAATGGCCGCGTCATAGATCCGGTAAACGATCGCGACGATGTGCTTGACGTGCTTATTGAAGGCGGCAAAATAAAAGAGGTCGCGAAAAGCATAAATAAAAAAGCGCAAAAGATATACGACGCAAAAGAAAGAATCGTTATTCCCGGCATCATAGACATGCACGCGCATCTACGCGAACCCGGCAGAGAAGATGTGGAGACCGTAGCTTCCGGCACGCTGGCCGCGGCTCTTGGCGGCGTAACAAGCCTTTGCTGCATGCCCAACACCGACCCGGCAATTGATAGCGCAGAGAATATCGGACGCCTGAAAGATATAATAAATAAAAACGCGCTCGTTAACACTTTTATAATAGGCGCCATCACAAAAAATAGAGCCGGCAAAGATCTGGTGGATATGAAAATGATGAAAAAGGAAAGCGTTTTAGCTCTTTCCGACGACGGCACTTGCATACAGGACAGCTCTTTCATGCTGGAAGCCATGAAGAAAGCTTCTGAAAACAACATGCTACTTGTAATGCATTGTGAGAATAAAACGCTTTCGCCGGGCGGCGTTGTGAACGCAGGCATAATAGCTACAAAGTTAGGCCTGCGCGGGATGCCGAAAGAAGCCGAATTCGGGATCGTTAAGCGCGACGCGGAACTTGCAAAAAAGACAAAGGCAAGGATCCACATAGCACACGTTAGCTGCAAGGAGTCGGTGGATATAATAAGGCAAGCCAAGAAAGAAAAGATCAAAATCACCGCGGAGGCGGCCCCTCACCACTTCAGTCTCGATGAGAACGCTTGCGTTAATTATGATACGCGCATGAAAATGAACCCGCCGCTACGTTCGCCGGAAGATGTCGAGGCAATCAAGAGCGGGCTAAAGGACGGAACGATCGATATTATAGCTTCGGACCACGCTCCGCATGGGAAACATGAAAAGGAAATAGAATTTGACAACGCGGCGTTCGGCGTAATAGGGCTTGAGACATCGCTGGCCCTGGCCATGATAAACCTTGTGGATAAAAAGATAATTTCATGGAAAAGACTTGTAGAACTTATGTCTGTAAACCCGGCCAATATCCTGGGCTTGAAACAAAAAGGCAATTTTTCCGCAGGAAGCGACGCGGATATAACGATAATAGATCCTGGAAAACCATGGGTATATACGAAAAACATGATAAAATCTAAAAGCAAGAATTCACCCTTCATCAATAAACATTTCAAAGGGAAGGCCGTGTGCACTATTGTCGGAGGAAACATAGTTTATTCGGAGTAAAAAAATGTTCATAGCGGATCTCCATATCCATTCAAAATACTCAAGGGCCACGAGTAAAGACATGAATATTGAAACCCTCTCCGCCTGGGCCGGAAGAAAAGGCGTCGACCTTTTAGGCACAGGAGACTTTACTCATCCGGAGTGGCTAAAGGAGCTCAAACATCTTTTAGAAAAAGAAGAATACGGCATGTATAAACATAACGGTATATATTATATGCTTTCATGCGAGGTATCTAACATATACTTTAAGTGCGGGAAAACGCGCAAGATCCATAATATAATTTTCGCCCCAAGCTTTGAAGCCGCCGAAGAGATAAGTAAGCTCTTTTCCGAATACGGGAACCCGGCAGCCGACGGAAGGCCCATTCTAAGCATGGAATGCGATAAAATGGTAAAAGCCCTTCGCGGAATAAATAAGGATATTTTTGTTGTGCCCTCGCACATATGGACCCCGCACTTCGGCCTTTTCGGCTCAAATTCCGGTTTCGACAGGATAGAGGAATGCTTTGAGGACGAGACGCAATATATATACGGCCTTGAAACGGGCCTCTCAAGCGACCCGGCCATGAACTGGAGGCTTTCCGCGC
>CAZFLU010000015.1:2167-5325 GCA_964519195.1 uncultured Planctomycetia bacterium
CTCAAATTCAGACTGTCACTCGCCCCGGAAAATAGGAAGAGAGGCCAATGTTTTTAAGGATAAATTCGGGTATAAAGAGCTCATAGATATCCTTAAAACAAAAGATAAAGAAAAATTTCTTTACACGATAGAGTTTTACCCTGAAGAAGGGAAGTATCATTGGGACGGGCATAGAAAATGCGGCGTGTCTCTCCCGCCAAAAGAAACCGGAAACTTTAGCGGGAAATGCCCATTGTGCGGTGGTAAAATAACAGTCGGGGTCATGAATAGAATAGATGCCCTGAGCGACAGGCCCGAAGGGTTTATTCTAAAAACCGCTCCGGGATACAAAAGCCTTGTGCCTCTTATTGAAATAATAATGTCTTCTCTCGGGGTCAAGACAGAGACCGCAAAAGCGAAAAAAGAATACGGCCTTATATTGGAAAAATTCGGAAATGAACTTAACGCCCTTCTTAATGTTCCGGAAGAAGAACTTATGCGCGGATGCCCGGTCAATATCGCCCGCGGGATATTGAACGCGAGGCAGGGGCAAGTGAGGATCGTGCCGGGCTCCGATGGAGTTTACGGAACGGTTGATGTATTTGAGGGAGCAAAAAAAGAAAAGGATCTTTTCGAGACAAAACATGCTGCAATTTAAATCGAATATCATAAAGAACAGGAAAATAGCCGAAAACCATTTTGTCATATCTTTTAAAAGGCCGAAAAAGCTTGTTAAAATAAACGCCGGCCAGTTTTTCAACGTAAAGGTAAATGACAGCCTCGCGCCGCTTCTAAGGAGGCCGCTTGGCACGCACAAAGTCACTAAAGACACTATTGAGATGATGTATAAAGTCGTGGGAGGCGCCACGGAGATCCTGTCTAAAAGGGCGGCCGGTTCACCTCTTGACATAGTGGGCCCGCTGGGGAACGGATTCGATATTTCACAGCTTAAACCAAAAAAGAAAAAATGCGCTCACGCCATTCTTGTCGCGGGCGGACACGGCGTGGCGCCTCTTTATGAACTTGCAAGGCGCGTTAAGAAATGCGCGAAAACTTTTTCCGTGTACATAGGCGCGAATACGAAAAGCGAAGTTCTTTTTCAAAAAGATTTTCATGACATGGGATTTAAAGTTAACGTTACAACAGAGGACGGGAGCGCGGGCCATAAAGGGCTTGTTACGGAGCTTTTGGAAAAAGACCTTAATAAATGCGACCCCATTCTTACAAGCATATACGCCTGCGGGCCAAAGCCGATGCTGAAAGCCGTTACGGAAGTCGCGAAAAGATGCAAGACCAAATGCCAGATCTCGTATGAAGAGTATATCGCGTGCGGCATAGGCGTTTGCATGGGTTGCGCTGTTAAAACAAGGACGGGCTACAAGCTCGTGTGTAAGGACGGCCCTATTTTCAGGGCGGAAGAAATAATATGGCAAGACTAAATACAAAGCTAGGCGCTTTAGAGCTTAAAAATCCGGTGATACTCGCTTCCGGCACAGCAGGGTTCGGGGAAGAGCTTGAAAAATTAATAGACATTAAAAAAATAGGGGCCATAGTTACAAAAACCATAACCCTTAATAAAAGAGAAGGGAACCCTGTCCCGCGGGTCGCGGAAGCTCCCGCGGGTCTTTTAAATTCGATCGGCCTTGCCAATCCGGGTTTCAAAGATTTCATGTTCAATAAAATAAGATTTCTTGAGAAAATAAAAGTCCCTGTTATAGTAAGCATAGCGGGCGATTCCACAGATGAATTCAAAAAACTTACAGAAGAGCTTGACAGGGTGCCAACTGTCAGCGCGATAGAGCTTAATCTTTCCTGCCCGAATGTAGTGCATAAAGGCACAAAACTCGCGATACTCGCGCAGGATCCGGGGGCTGTCAGAGGAATAGTGAGAGAATTAAGGCCCATTACGAAAAAGACATTAATAGTAAAACTTTCACCCGGCGTTACGGACATAAAAGAGATCGCGAAAAAAGCGTCCAAAGCGGGAGCGGACGCTCTTTCCTTAATTAACACATACCCGGCCATGCTTACCGATATAGATACGATGAGGCCAAAACTTGGCGGGGTTACAGGAGGGTTAAGCGGCCCGTGCATAAAACCTCTCGCGCTTAAATGCGTGTGGGATGTTTACAATGAAGTAAAAGCGCCTATAATAGGGATAGGCGGTATAATGACAGCGGGTGACGCTGTGGAATTCATGCTTTGCGGCGCCTCGGCAGTGCAGATCGGCACGGCCACGTTCATAGACCCGGGCGCGGCGCTTAAGGTAATAAGCGGCATTGAAAGATACTTAGACAAAAAGAAAATAAAAAGCGTAAAAGAATTAACAGGCGCTTTAAAAACAAATTAATATGAAAGATAAATTGATCGTAGCGTTAGACGTTGACTCGCTGAATAAAGCGAAAAAGCTTATAAATGAACTTTCTGCGGAAGTAAATATATTTAAAGTAGGAAGCGAGCTTTTTACAGCTTGCGGGCCGGAAATAACGCGTTATCTGCGTAAGAAAAAGAAAAAAATCTTTCTCGACCTTAAATTTCATGATATACCGAACACTGTAAAACGCGCAGTCCTCGCGGCCTCGCGCATGAATGTTTTTATGCTAAACGCGCACGCCTCCGGCGGGCTGGATATGATGAAAGAGGCGAAAAAAGCCGCGCGAGGCAAGACCAAAATAATAGCCGTAACGGTCCTTACGAGCAAAAAAGATAAGAATGCCGGACAAAACGTTCTCAGGCTCGCGAAACTTGCTAAAAAAGCAGGGCTCGACGGAGTCGTTTCCTCGCCCAGAGAAACGAAAGCTATAAAAAAAGCGCTAGGCAAAAATTTTATAGTTGTAAATCCCGGCATAAGGCCTGTTTGGGCAGCTCGGGGCGATCAGATAAGGATATCGACCCCGAAAGAGGCCATAAAAAGCGGCGCAGATTTTATAGTGGTAGGGCGCCCCATAACAAAAGCCAAAAACCCCCTTCTTTCCGCCAGGAAAATACTTGAGGAAATAAAATAATGGCAAACACGAAATTCGAATATCGAAATCCGAAACAAATTCGAATGCCGAAAACTGAAAGGTAAAATTCTACTATTATGGAAGAGCAGGAAGTTATATCAATATTCAAAAAAACAGGCGCTATCCTTGAGGGCCACTTTCTTTTGTCGAGCGGCCTCCATAGCCCCGGGTATG
>CAZFLU010000015.1:5425-11134 GCA_964519195.1 uncultured Planctomycetia bacterium
TACGAAGTCGCGAGGGCGCTTGGCGTGAAAAGTATCTTTTCAGAGAGAAAAGACGGCAAAATGGAGCTGCGAAGAGGCTTTTCTGTATCAAAAGGGGATAATGTCCTTGTTGTGGAAGACGTTATAACAACAGGGCTTTCCACTAAAGAAGTCATAAGCCTCATCAGGTCTCTAGGCGCGGAAATAGCGGCCGTCGGGTGCCTCATTGACCGTTCCGGCGGCAAGGCGGATCTCGGGGTTAAAACAGAAAGCCTCATAAGAATAAGCGCGCCTACCTATGAGCCGGCCGTTTGCCCTTTGTGCAAAGAAGGAAGCAAGCCGGTTAAGCCCGGTTCCAGAAAATAAGTTGCATTAATAAAGCCGATAGCTTATAATTTTAATAATCAATATATTGGGGGAGATTTTTTATGGCAGAAGAACTGAAGAACCTGATAGAGAAAATACAAAAAGACGGCCTTGACGCGGCAAAGAAAAAAGCGGGCCAGATAGAGGAAGAATCCAGGGAAAAAGCAGCATCCGCCGTAGAGGACGCCAAGAAAGAAGCGGCGCTCCTTATCGACGCCGCGAAAAAAAGAATAGAAAAAGAAGAAAAAAGTTCACACGAATCCCTCAAGCAGGCAGGCAGGGACTTTCTTCTCGTGCTCCACAAGCAAATAGAAAGCGTGCTGGATAAAATTATTTCAACGCACATAAAAGAAGCGGTAAAAGGCGCGGAGCTCGCAGAGATCATAAAAAAACTTATTCTCGCGCACAAAAAAGACGCCAAAGACATAACGGTTCTTGTTGCCCCGGGCGATCTGAAAAAACTCGAAAACACTCTTTTAAAAGAACTCAAAGATGAAATATCAAAAGGGCTAAACATTGAAGCCTCGGACGACATAGGCGCGGGGTTCGCGATAAGCTATGATGATAAAAAGTCGCGTTTTGATTTTACTGACAAGGCCCTTGCCGGGTATATTTCAACTTACCTTAAACCGAAACTAAAAGAAATATTCGAGAAAAAGTGACAAAACAAGGCCTCTATACATATTTTATCTCAAGCCTTCCGGCGCTTTATTTTGACATGAAACTTCCCTTTTCCTTTGACGAGTTCCTAAAGCGCGCGGAAGATCTTATCTCCGATGATGGTATAGGCGCGTTAAGGAAGCTCGCCGACATCCGAAACCTCACTGAAGGAACAGATAATAGAACGATCAGGGACTTCAGCGCTTTTGAAATAACGCTTAGGAACGAACTTGCTAAAATAAGAGCCAGCAGAAAACATATGGACGAGAATGAGCACATAAAAGAAGGCGGATATTTTGACGCAGCCATTAACCAGCTGGCCATCAACGCGCATAAAAGCGCGTCAGTGCCGGAAGGCGAGAAAATGATCGATGAGGCCAGGTGGCAAAAGCTTGATGAGCTTTCCATGGGGCATTATTTTGACTTTGACGCGCTTGCTATTTACGCGGTAAAACTTTTGATACTTGAGAAATGGAACAATGTAAAAAAAGCGAATTCCGGGAAGCTTGTTGAAGAAACGCTCGCGAGGGGCGAATGAAAGAGAAGCGAACAGGTAAAATAATAAAAATAAACGGCAACATGGTTACCGCAGAGCTTGATAGCGCCTGCGTTCAGAATGAGGTAGCTTACATTGAGCACGGCAATGAGCGGCTTAAGGCGGAAGTAATAAGAATACGCGGGACCAGCGCTGAAATGCAGGTTTTTGAAAGTACCGGGGGCCTCAAGGTAGGGGAGAAAGTAGAATTTAGCGACGAACTTCTTTCCGTAGAACTCGGGCCCGGGCTTCTGGGCCAGATATTTGACGGTCTCCAGAATCCCCTCCCGGTGCTTGCCGAGGAGCAGGGATTTTTTTTAAAACGCGGAATATACGCTGAAGCGCTTCCGGATGAGGCCGAATGGGAATTCACCCCAAAGGTGAAAAAAGGCGATAAAGTAGTTGCCGGGCAGAGGCTCGGGTCCGTTAAAGAAAAAATATTCGACCACTTCATAATGGTGCCTTTTCATTTTACAGGCGCCCTTGAAATAGTAAGCATCGCGGGCAACGGAAAATACGATCTAAAGACGCCCATCGCCGAACTTAAAACAAAAGACGGCAAAACTCACAAAGCTTTTCTTCAGCAAACGTGGCCTGTAAAAGTTCCCATTAGAGCGTACAGGGAAAAAATAAAGCCCGAAGAAGCGCTTGTTACAAAAATGCGGATAATAGATACGCTTGTTCCTGTCGCGCGCGGCGGCACTTACTGCATACCCGGGCCGTTCGGCTCGGGGAAAACAGTTCTTCAGCAGCTCACCTCGCGCCACGCGGAAGTGGATATAGTTATCATAGCGGCCTGCGGAGAGCGCGCGGGAGAAGTAGTGGAAACCCTTAAAACCTTTCCCGAACTTAAAGACCCCAGAACAGGAAACCCCTTAAGCGACCGCACGGTTATTATATGTAACACGAGCTCAATGCCTGTTGCGGCGCGCGAATCAAGTGTTTACACAGCGGTTACGATCGCCGAATATTACAGGCAAATGGGCCTTAACGTCCTTCTTTTGGCCGACTCAACTTCCCGATGGGCCCAGGCAATGAGGGAAATGTCAGGAAGGCTGGAGGAGATACCGGGGGAAGAAGCGTTTCCGGCGTACCTGGAATCAAGAATAGCCTCTTTTTACGAACGCGCCGGGCTTGTAAAGCTATACGACGGAGGCGTGGGCTCTGTTACGATAGGAGGCACTGTAAGCCCCGCGGGAGGTAATTTTGAGGAACCGGTTACGCAGGCAACGCTTAAAGTAGTGGGCGCGTTCCACGGCCTGTCCCGCGAGCGGTCTGACGCGCGAAGATACCCGGCGATAGATCCCCTTATAAGCTGGTCAAAATACAAAAGTTTTATTGATGAGAAAGAAGTTAAAAAAGCGCAGGCGCTTCTTAAGAAGAGCAGCGACGTCGCGCAAATGATGAAGGTTGTAGGGGAAGAAGGAACGGGCGTTGACGATTTTATAGATTATCTTAAGGGCGAATTCCTGGATTTTGTTTATCTTCAGCAAAATGCTTTTGACGAAGTTGATGAAGCGACAAGCGCGGAAAGGCAAAAGTACGTATTTCATTCTATTTATGAAGTCCTTGCCGCGAAATTCACATTTGATAAAAAAGATGACGCAAGAAGTTTTTTCCATAAGCTCCGCCAGGAATTCAAGGGGTGGAATTCCGCTGCGTGGCAGTCGGACGAATTTAAAAAAATAGAGAACGACATAAAGAACATATGCAAAGAATATATACAAACATAATACAAATAGCCGGAGACGTTATAACTGTCGAGGCGGAGGGCGTAGGATACAATGATATAGCCGAGGTCACGACAGCGCGCGGCGCCTCCCTTGCCCAGGTAATACGCCTTGACGGAAAAAAAGTATCTCTTCAGGTTTTCGCGGGCTCGCGCGGGATATCCACAGGAGACAAAGTAAGGTTCCTGGGCCACCCCATGCGCGTCGCAAGCGGAGATGAGCTTCTGGGAAGGATATTTAACGGCAGCGGAACCCCGCTTGATAAGGGCCCCGCGCTTTCCGATAAACTGATAGAGATAGGCGGGCCGCCTGTAAACCCTGTTAAAAGAATAATACCCAACAAAATGATACGGACAGGCATACCAATGATAGATATTTTCAACTCGCTTGTCGTGTCTCAAAAGCTTCCTATATTTTCAATAGCGGGCGAGCCTTACAATGAGCTTCTCGCTAGGATAGCCATACAGGCGGAAGTTGACATAATCATTTTAGGAGGCATGGGCCTTAAATACGACGATTATTTATATTTCAGGAGCACTCTTGATACGCACGGCGCGCTTTCCAGGTCAATATTTTTCATGCATACCGCGTCTGACCCCACAGTGGAATGCCTTCTCGTGCCTGACATGGCGCTTGCTGTCGCGGAGAACTTCGCGCTCTGTGATAAAAAGGTGCTCGTGCTCCTGACAGACATGACTAATTTCGCGGACGCGTTAAAGGAAATATCGATAACAATGGAACAGGTGCCGTCAAACAGGGGATACCCGGGCGACCTTTACAGCCAGCTTGCGGCGCGCTATGAAAAAGCGGTTGATTTTGACACAGCGGGCTCCATAACAGTGCTTGCCGTTACAACAATGCCGGGCGATGACGTAACCCATCCGGTCCCTGACAACACGGGCTACATAACAGAAGGCCAGTTCTATCTTAAAAATTCCGTAATAGAACCCTTCGGGTCTTTAAGCCGCTTAAAGCAGCAGGTAAACGGCAAAACGCGCGATGACCACAGAACAATAATGGATACCATGATACAGCTTTTCGCCAGCTACAGGGAAAGCCTTGAAAAGCAGGCAATGGGATTTCAGATGAGCGCGTGGGACAAAAAGCTTCTAAAATACGGAAAGACCTTCGAAAAAGATCTCATGGCGCTCGAAGTCAACATACCCCTTGAAAAAGCGCTGGATAAGGGCTGGGAAATAATGGCAGAGTGTTTTACGCCTGAAGAAACAGGCATAAAAAAGAGCATGATCCAGAAGTATTGGACTAAAAAATAGCGTATAGCGGATATAAATATTCCTATACGCTGAACGCTCTAAGCTATACGCTAAAAATATGCCTAAGATAAAACTTACAAAAAGCGAACTTAAACAGCAGCGCGACGCGTTAAAACAGTACAAGAGATACCTGCCCACCTTGCAACTTAAAAAGCAGCAGCTCCAAATGGAGATACTAAAAGAAAATCGCCTGGTTAGCCAAAAAAAAGAAGAGGCGCAAAATAAATTGGAAAGCGCAAAACGATGGGCAGGCCTTTTGAATAATAAGGATATCGACATGAAAGGCCAGCTTGAAGTCGAAGATATAAAAAAGGACACTAACAACGTAGCCGGCGTGGACCTTCCCGTATTCAGGGAAGTTATTTTTAAAAAGAAAGAATACAGCCTTTTTTATACGCCGCTCTGGCTTGATAAAGGCGCTTTAGAGCTTAAAGGGCTCTTGTCCGCCAGGATCGAGCTTGGGATCATCGAAGAAGGTGTAAAAATATTAAAGGAAGAGCTAAGGATAACAGCGCAGCGCGTGAACCTTTTTGAAAAAGTAAAGATACCCGCTTCAGAAGACGCCATAAGGCGCATAAAAATATATCTCGGTGACCAGATGACCAACGCGGTGGGCCGCAGCAAAATAGCCAAGAGAAAAATAGAGGCCGCGTTCCGGGAGGAAGTAACAGTATGATAGTCCCGATGAAAAAAGTCTCGGTGCTCGCGCAGGAAAAAGACAGGACGCTGACCGTAGCCGAGTTAAGGAACATGGGCATCCTGCACGTGGAACACCACAGGGCCCCTCGAAGCCGGGATATAGATATTTTAAAAGAAAACATCGAGCTCATAGATAAAGCCGTCGCAATATTAATAAATGAAGAAGCCTTGCCACCGGCCGGCATAAAACCGGAACCGGAAGACCCTAAAACTAAAGCGGCGCACATTGTAAATATCCACGACAGGTTGGGCAGGCTAAGCGAATATTCGCGAATTACCGAACGAGAGATAATCAAATGGAAACCATGGGGCAATTTTGACCCTGAAGACATAAACCGCTTAAAAAAAGAAGGAATAAATGTTGAACTTTGCAGCCTTACGCCCAAACAGTTAAAGGAGATGCCAGGGGGTATTACTGTAAAAAAAATAAGTAAAACGAAAGGCGCTTTTTTTTGCGCTCTTATTT
>CAZFLU010000016.1:0-11120 GCA_964519195.1 uncultured Planctomycetia bacterium
CGCTCTTTGTCCCGAGATAAACGCTTCCCCTAAGAACAGCGATGCTCCTCGCGAAGAAAAGCGCTTTCTCTTCGCTTTCTTCGTCGCCGGGAACGTCTGCGTCAGCGTCAAAGCCCTCTTCTTCGGGCCAGGACATTACCCTTTCTGAGTTTTTAAGATAAATATCGCTCCTATAAAGGTATCTTTGAGTTATGGCAAATAAGAATACTTTCTCTCCCGAATTCAACATTGCCATATCCGCTATATCTGATGTTCCAAGCGCGCCTTCCGACCCTTTCCACGTCATACCAAAATCCATGCTTATAAAAATCCCGCCACGCGTTGCCACATAAAGCTGCCTGCCTTCTTTGTCCGCTGCCAGTATTTTCCTGCAGAACGATTTATCGCCCACCCCACCGAATACGCGTTCCCATCCTGTTCCGTTATCCCGGGAAACAAATACTCCGTCCTCTGTCGCTATGTAGAGCATGCCTTCCTTAGATATATAGATGTCCCTAACGCCTGCCTCATCCCCGCTCACGGAAAAGATCCTTGTCCAGTCATCTTTCGAAGCGTCCTTTTTATAAAGCCCCATGGATCCCCCAAGGTACATTTCCTGTGTTTTTTTATTTACAGCGATGGAATAAAAATTATTTTCAGCGGGCACCCCTTTAATATCTTGCCAGGCTCTTGTAATATCACAAAAAGAGTTTACTGTCATTAGTGTTAAAAAAATAGCTGTTAACATTGCTTTACGCATTTCGCACCCCTCATTTCGCTTGACATAAATGGCCGCATTGCTATAATAATAGGTGATAACACACGCGCTCCTTCCGGAGCGTTTCGTGTCGAGGCGTGCATGTGGCCTACCGTTTGCACGCCTCTTTATTTTATGCCAACATTAATAATAAGTCAACTATTTTTTGATTTAATATCAATCAAAATAACAATGGTTTCGTTATAAGCTTTCAGGCAGGCAATGCTACCCTTGTCAGGTCCCGGACCTGACAAGGGGTCAAGCGCGTATCCAACCGACTCCAAGGTCGGCAGCTTTACTTAAATTCAGCCGCCCTTGTGGAAGCGTGGACGCGGCGTCTTTTAATCATAAATACAATCGCACCATTTAGAATTATGCCCTTTTTAGGGCAATTTATGATTAAAAGTCGAGTGAGAAAAAAGATGCGTATTCTTTTTTCGAACGTCCGCGGCAATGCTTCCCCAAGGACGGCTATTATAAATGCGGCCGAGTTATGCTCGCCCCTCTAAAATACTAATATACCTGCCTGCCGGCAGGCAGGAAATGCGTTAAGAATTTTCGGTATTGAATGAGGGTATGCTGGTGGTAGGTTAGAGAAGGGGGCTGGCGAGTCTTAAGGCTAAGTTGGTTACAAGCGCGGCTAATACGTCATCAAGCATAATGCCAGCGCTTCCTGGGAGCTTTTCTATTTTTCTGATCGGCCCGGGTTTTAGTATATCCAATATCCTGAATATGACAAACCCCGCTATCATGGCTTTTAGGCTAAAGGGAATAAAAATGTACGCGAGCAGCATTGCGGAAAATTCATCGATCACGATCTCTTTCGGGTCGTGAACTTTCATGCATCCCTGCATTTTATGAACAGCCCAGAACCCAAGCGCGAAACTTGAAACGGTGATCAATGAATAAAGCGCGCTTTTTGACGCTACAAAAAAATACACCACCGACGCTAAAGCGCTGGCCGCTGTTCCGGGAACTTTAGGAATGTGGCCGACATAGAAAAGCGTTACGATAATATTAGCTATTTTTTTCATTTGTTATAAAAAAGTAACGGTTCCGGACAAGGTATGACACGCCGCTTATCACGGTAAAAAGCGCCGTTATCAGCATCACGCCGAATATGATGTTCAGAAAATTTTTCTCAAGCTCCATATTCCAGAAACTTTTTATATTAGTTCCGTATGACCGCAGGACTATGAAAATAAGTATCAGATATATTGAGACTATCTGAGAAACCGTTTTGTGCTTGCCGGCCCGTTCGGCCTGTATGACCTTCCCTTTTGAAAGAGCGACTATGCGCAGGCCTGTTATGATAAATTCGCGTAAAATTATTATTACCACGATCCACGCCGGCACGAGTTTCATTTCAACAAAAGCAAGGAGGGCCGATATAACCAGCACCTTGTCAGCTATCGGGTCCATGAATTTCCCGAATTCCGTTATTTCGTTTCTTGTTTTGGCAAGATAGCCGTCCAGAAAATCAGTCCATGTCGCTACGAAAAATACAAAAAACGCCCCGAGCTTGGCGAAAAATCCTTTACTAAAAAGTAAAAGCATGAAAAGGAACGTCAGTACTATCCTGGATAGCGTAAGTTTGTTCGAAAGATTCACTCCGACCGTCCTTTCTTAATATCTTTTTTGTTGTTCGGTTGAACGGCTTGGCTCATCCTTCTTCTCCTACAAGATCATATTCCAGTGTGCCGCAAATAGTAACATCGGTAATATCGCCGGGTTTCAGTTTTTTCTCTGATCTTACGTAAACAACGCCGTCCACTTCCGGTGCGTCATACCGGGTCCTGCCTATGTACCGGTTCTTCTCTTTTTTGTCCTTTTCATCTATCAGGACTTCAAGGCGCCTATTCATGTATCTTTCGTTGGTGTCTTCCGATACCGCGCGTTGCAGGGCCATGAGCCTGTCAAATCTCGCTTCTTTTTCCTTTTCACTTACGGCGTTCTTCAGGCCGTAAGCCTTAGTGCCTTCTTCGGGTGAGAATAGAAAAACCCCGAGTTTTTCGAACTTGTAATCTTTCACGAACTCGGTGAGCTCCTTGAATTCTTTTTCTGTTTCTCCGGGGAAGCCCACTATGAGAGATGTTCGGATAGCGCATTCCGGTATTTTTTTCCTAATTTTGTCTATCAGGCCGGTCATTGTTTTTCTGTCTATTTTACGATTCATGGCTTTAAGGATCTTATTGTTTATGTGCTGCGCGGGTAAGTCAAAATATTTACACAAAGCGCCTTCACCCCTGATAACGTCAATAAGCTCGTCCGTGTAATGCGCCGGATGCGTATAAAGCAGCCTTATCCACGCTCCCCCGGCCCGAGAGGCAAGCTTTTTCAAAAGCTCCGGAAGCGCCTTTTTTTTATATTTGTCGATACCGTAGAGAGTTGTGTCCTGGCCCACAAGATTTATCTCTTTCGCGCCGTTTTTTATAAGGCTAGAGGCTTCTTCCATCACGGATTCGACGGACCTTGATCTGTATGGCCCGCGTATTTTCGGGATAATGCAATAGCTGCAAAAGTTCATGCACCCTTCCTGTATCTTAAGATAAGCGGTGTGCCGCGGTGTCATTATCTCTCTTGGCAGAAGATGGTGATACAGAAACTCCGGCTTTCTGTCTACAGCAACCACTTTCTTGCCTTCCATTATCTGATCAAGATAGCGCGGGAGTTCTGCGAAAAAACTTGTTCCGAAGATAGCGTCTATTTCTTTTATTTCACTCATTAGCTCTCCGGAATATCTTTGAGAAAGGCATCCCACGACTATGAGCTTTCCTATCTTTCCTTTTTTTTTGTGATCAGCCATCTGAAGTATCACGTCTATGGATTCCTCTTTGGCGTCTTTTATAAAACCGCATGTATTAACGATACCGAAAAGCGCGCCCTTTTCTATTTTATCGATTACGTTGTAGCCCTCTTTTTTAAGAGCTCCGGAAAGCACTTCGGAATCCACAAGGTTGCGCGGGCAACCCAGGCTTATGATAAAAATATTTTTCTTTTTTTCCATGATTAGTTTAAAGGGCGGGCTATTTAACTATCCAATCCTTGCCGATCTTTATGCCTTCTTTTGATATCTTCACGCCTTTGACGGTGCCGTTTCCTAGTTTGCCGGTGCTCTTGCCGTTCACGTAAAAATCCAGGACCTCCAACCTGCCTACCCAGAGTTCCAGCTCGTTATCTCCTGTCAATTCTTTCGATTCGTTCTTTTTAAGGATGCCTTCAAATACTTTTTTCCCGTCGGAATTTACGCGCAGCCAGGACTCATTTTCTCCTTTGATCCTGAGAGTTATTTTCTCATCAGGTGCTATGGGAAATGCGGAAGCGTTTTTCGCCTTAGAGGAGGCAGGCGATGGCGTGATCTTTTGCGCGGTTACTTTTCTACCGGCCCTGTAAAATAACCTAAGTTTTGCGGTTGATATGAAAATAACGGATATAACGAGCGCGCCTGTTAAGACATATATCGCTATTTCCAATATTTTTGGTCCTGCAAAGCTGCCCTCTGGCGGGTCCTTTTTAATATCAAAAATCTGTTTCTCTTCCCCTTTAAAAGAAGACTTGTATTCTCTGGCGAGGGCCTCGGGATCCAGATCGAGCAGTTTCGCGTATTTTTTAAGGAAAAGCACAACGTAAACCCGGCTCATCATGCTATCGGCCTTTCCCTCTTCAAGCGCCGTTATCATGCTGCTTTGTATGCGCGTGGCTCGCGATGCGGCCTCTACGCTTAATTTCTTTTTTTGGCGGGCGTCGCTAAGGCGTTTTCCTATTTCCTCGTGATCACTCATGCCTTTTTACCCCATAAGAGCAATTCTTATTCTTCGTTCTTGTCGGCAAGTATTTCTCTGGGCTTTGAACCCTGATATGGGCCTACGATCCTTTCATCTTCCATCATATCTATCAGGCGGGCAGCTCTTGTATATCCTACGCCGAGCCGTCTTTGAAGCATTGAAACTGAAGCTTGCTTACTCTGCAGAACAAGCTTTACGGCTTCGTCGTAAACTTCATCTTTCTCAAATGTCTTAAATGACTGCTTTTCCGATTCTTTGATTATGCTATCCTCGAATTTCGCGGTTCGCTGCGCTTTTATAAAATCCGTTACCCTGTTGATCTCGTCATCTCCCACAAGGCTTCCTTGCGCGCGTATGGGTTTGGGGTTACCGGGCTCAAGGAAAAGCATGTCTCCCTTGCCGAGAAGTTTATCGGCCCCGTTCATGTCAAGAACTGTTCTTGAATCAACCTTGGAAGCTACCTTGAAGGATATTCTGGACGGAAGATTTGCTTTGATAACACCTGTTATTACGTCAACGGACGGCCTTTGGGTCGCGATTATCATGTGTATTCCCACTGCCCTAGAAAGCTGCGCAATACGCGTTATCATACTTTCCACTTCCTGTTGGGCAACGAGCATGAGATCGTGAAGCTCATCTATCAAAACAACTATATAAGGGAGCGGCTGCAGGTTTTCCTCTTTAGCCTTTTTATTATAGCCGTCTATGTTCCTTACCGCCAGCCTTGAGAAAGTTTCATACCTTGAATCCATCTCATTAACAAGCCAGCCGAGAGCCTGCGAGGCTTTTTTAGAGTCGGTCACAACAGGCGCTACTAAATGCGGAAGATTATTGAAAGGCGCGAGCTCCACTCTTTTTGGGTCGATCATGAGAAGCTTGAGCTCTTCGGGAGAGGCGTTAAAAAGAAGTGTCGTAATTATACTGTTGACGCACACTGTTTTTCCGGAACCAGTGGCTCCCGCTATAAGCAGGTGCGGCATGTCCGCCAGATTCGTAAAAATAGGCTCGCCTGATATATCCTTACCGAGAACCAACCTTAATTTTGCCTTGGAAGACCTGTATTCTTTTGATTCAAGGAGCTCACGCAGATACACGATCGTGTTCTTCTGGTTAGGCACTTCGACGCCTATAGTGCCTTTGCCGGGTATCGGGGCAACTATCCTTACGCTTATCGATTTCATGGAAAGCGCTATGTTATCGCTAAGCGATGTTATCTTGTGAACTTTAACGCCGCTCGCGGGTTCAAGCTCATACCTTGTTATGACCGGCCCCTGATTAACCTCTACCACCTTCGCATTTATACCGAAATCAGCAAGTGTTTCCTCAAGAATTTTGGATTTTGCCTCAAAATCCTCTTTTATTTCAGACTCTTCTCCTTCGGGAGAAGAATTAAGAAGCTCTATAGAAGGCAGTTCATAGGGCTCGGGCTGAACAAAAGGTTTATCTTCGATATTTATTTTTTCAGGTTCTTTCTTTGCTTGCCTTGCCGAAGTCTTTACCGGCGCGGTCCCGGGTTCCGGAGCTTGTTTCTTAACCTGTTGCGCGGGCCTTAGCTTAGGAGAAGCCGCGGGCGCAACAGGCGCCGCCCTTCTTTGAACATTGATGATCCTTGGTTTGGATCTTGCTTTTTCCAATACGCTTGTCAGAATATTTTTTATCAAAGTTTTCAGAGCTTTGAACGCCCAGACAATAAAAGTAACGATAAGAAAATCTGTCGTAATAACGAATGAAAGCATGAAAAGAAGGACTATTGTTATAACGGTTCCGGCGGAGCCCAGGTATCTTATCAGAAAATCTGAAAAGGCCAGGCCTATTATGCCGCCACGCTCAAATCTGTACACTGACTCCTGCGCGCCCATTAGGCTAAGCATAGAACTTATGGCAAAGACGGAGAACAACGCCCCAAAGAGCCTTAAATAGAACTTTCTGGGCTTATCTTCAAGAATAAAAGCAGTTCCCCAGAACGCTATGAAAATAGGTATTATATAAGCCCCGTAACCGGCAAGAAAAAGCAATATCCACGCCATGTACGCGCCCACGGAACCAACAACATTATTTTTAGTATAATTCGGACTGGACGTGAGAAAGGTCACATCGTTCGGGTCAAAGCTAACAAGGCTTATAAAGATAATAAGCGCTATAACGAATGAAAAAATTAGCTTTATTTCGTTCGCCCTGGTTATTTTCATTTTATCCCCGTATGCCCGAAACCGCCGGCTGCCCGCGCAGTTTCGTCAAGTTCCTCTGTTTCCACGAGTTTCGCGCAGATAGCTTCTTTTATAACAAGCTGGGCAACCCGGTCGCCTCTTTTTATGGTAAAAGCTTCCTTGCCGAGGTTGGTCATTATGATACTTAGAAGGCCCCTGTAGTCACTATCTATCGTGCCGGGCGTGTTTACAAGCGTTATTCCGTGTTTCAGCGCCAGGCCGCTTCTGGGCCGGACCTCCCCTTCAAAACCGCGCGGTATACTAAGATAAATACCGCATGAAATTAATTTTATCTCATGCGGCTCTATGACCGTATCATTTTCAACATCAGCGTAAAGATCCATTCCGCTTGAGCCTTCTGTGGAGTAGAAAGGAAGCGGCAGGTCCTTAGCGTCTTGTTTTCTTGTTACCTTTATAATGATCTCTCTCATGATGCTTTTCGCGCTTTTCTCCTTCGGGCGGCTCTACATAATCAGGTGAAGCTTGTTTAATGCTCAAGTTTATCCTTCCCTGCTGATCGATCTCTATCACCTTTACTTTTACATTATCACCGACTTTGACTTCGCTCGCGACATCTTTCACAAAGCGATTAGCTATTTCGGAAACATGTATGAGCCCTTCTTTGCCGGGAAGTATTTCGCAAAAAGCCCCGAAGTTCATCAGCCTTGTTATGGTGCCTTCGTAAATTTGCCCGGGCTCAACTTCGGCGGAAAGACCTTTGATTATCTCAAGCGCTCTTTCCATTGCTTCAGCGTCATTCGACGCCACCTGAACATCGCCCGTATCTTCCACATCGATCGTTACGCCTGTATCCTTGATTATTTTCTTTATCATTCTGCCGCCGGGCCCGATTATATCCTTTATCTTATCAGGGCTTATTTTGAGGTTCACGATCCTGGGCGCGTAGCTTGATATTGACTCTTTGGGAGAAGCTATTGCCTGGGTCATCTTATCAAGCACCTCCAGCCTTGCTTTTTTAGACAACAGGAACGCTTCTTTCAGGACATCCATCGGTATCCCGTCTATCTTAAGGTCAAGCTGTATCGCAGTGATACCTTTTTTAGTGCCGGCTACTTTAAAATCCATGTCGCCATAATGGTCTTCAAGGCCGGCTATGTCAGTAAGAAGCGTATATTTCTCATTCTCTTTCACCAGCCCTATGGCTATCCCGGCAACCGCGCTTTCAGCAGGCACTCCCGCGTCCATGAGCGAAAGGGAACCGGCGCATACTGTTGCCATTGAACTTGAGCCGTCTGACTCAAGTATGTCTGAAACTATTCTGATGGTATAGGGAAATTTGTCCTTTGATGGCATGACAGGCGCCAGTGCCCGTTCAGCAAGCGCGCCGTGTCCTATTTCTCTTCTTCCCGGGCCTCTGAAAGGTTTTACTTCGCCCACACTAAAAGCCGGGAAGTTATAATGAAGCATGAAAGATTTCTGTGTTTCGCCTTCAAGAGCGTCTATGCGCTGCTCATCCGAGCTTGTTCCCAGAGTTGTTACGCAAAGAGCCTGCGTCTGGCCCCTTGTGAAAAGGCCCGAGCCGTGAGTTCTTGGCAAAATACCTACAGAGCATTCTATGGGCCTTATTTCCCCTTTGCTTCTTCCGTCAATTCGCTTATCACCTTTTGCTATGCTGTCCCTTACAAGCTCTTTCTCAATAACATCGATAGCGTTTTTGATCTCCGTAGCTCCGATCTTATTTTCATCTGATTCGAACTTGAGGATAATTTCCTTTGTGAGAAGCGCTATGGATTCGGTCCGCTCTTCCTTTGATGCCAGTTTATTTATTTCGCTTAGTTTTTCTTTTGAGAATTTTCGCACTTCGTTGAGAAGGCTCTCTTCGGGCTTCCTTATGGTAATGTCGGTTCTTTTAACGGGTTTGCACTTCTTAACAAGCTCACCCTGCATGCTTATCAATTCCTCTATGTAGCCTTTCGCGAATTCTATGGCTTTTTCAGCGTCGTCCTCGTTTATTTCTTTGCAGGCAGCTTCCATCATTATGACCTTGTCCTTTGAGCCTGCCACAACAAGATCAAGCCGGCTTGCCTGAAGCTGACCGAAAGTAGGGTTAAGGATAAACTCTCCATCCTCCTTCATGCCTACGCGCACGCATCCTATCGGTCCGTTAAACGGTATGTTAGACATCGAAAGCGCGCAGGAAGCCGCGTTAAGCGCCAGGATATCCGAATCGTTCTCGCCGTCGCTCGATAGAACAAGCGCAACAACTTGAATATCATTCACCATTCCTTTTGGGAATAATGGCCTGATGGGCCTGTCAATAAGCCTGGCTGTGAGCACTTCTTTTTCAGAGGGTTTACCTTCCCTTTTAAAAAACCCGCCCGGGATCTTGCCCGCCGCGTATGTTTTTTCCTGATACTCGACCATAAGCGGCAAAAAATCTATACCCTCGCGCACCTCTTTAGAAGATACGCAAGTAGCAAGGACCATTGTGCCGCCAAGTTGCATGGTGACCGCGCCGTCCGCTTGCCTAGCCATCTTGCCGGTCTCTACTATAAATTCCTGTCCGCCTACTTTTTTTACAACGTTCTGTATCATTTACATCTCCCTTTGTTTATTTTCTTAAGTTTAATTTTTTGACAATGCTCTCGTATTCATCCCGTTCGTGCTTCTTCAAATAGTCAAGCAGCCTTCTCCTGCGGCTGACAAGTTTTAAAAGGCCGCGCCGGGATTGAAAATCCTTCTTCGCGACCTTAAAGTGCTCTGTGAGCACGTTTATCCTCTCCGTAAGAAGAGCTATCTGAACAGCGGAAGAACCTGTGTCCTTTTCGTGATGTTTATGAGTTTTTACTATAGTTTCTTTCTTTTCTTTAGTTAACGCCACTTGCTTACCTCCTTAAATGAAATACACTATTTATACTATTATAATTGCAATATATTAACACATGCGCGCATCTTTGTAAACACCAGTTTATCGCGCGAGCTCCTTGATAGCGAAACCGACGTCTTTCAGAATTTGCCTTCTTAACATATCGGCATTCCTGAATTTGCGTTCGTCCCTTATCTTTTTAACAAACACGATCTCGATCTTCCTGCCATATATAGATCTTTTGAAATCAAAGATATGAACCTCTATCGTGGCCTCCGGCTGACCGGGCTCATAAAAAGTGGGTCTCACGCCTATATTAACAACGCCTTTGTAGGCATTCTTCCCGAGATTTACCATTACAGCGTATACGCCTGAGGGGGGAACGGCTTCGTGATGAGGGTTTACGTTTGCCGTGGGAAAACCTATGGCCCTGCCGCGCCTTCTTCCCCTCACAACTGTCCCGAGAACCGAAACGCGCCTTCCAAGTAGCTTTTCGGCTTCCTTGAGCCTTCCTTTGATTATAAGGCTACGTATCCACGTGCTTGAGATAGGTTTATTTTTATATTTAACAGCGGGGATTATTCTGGCCCGGTTTTTGTATTCTTTTTTAAGGTCCCCAGCGGAAGAGTCCCTGTTCTTCCCGAAGAAAAAATTATCCCCCACGACGATCTTGGATATTGGAATGTTTCCCAAAATAAAATGAATGAACTCGCTGCCGCGCATCGCTGAAAATTTTCGTGTAAAGTTGATAACGAGAACGTAGTCAATGCCTTCCCTGGAAAGAAGGCGGAGCCTGTGCTCGAGGGATGAAAGCATGGGTACCCTGGGACGCTTACCCAGAACGTTGGCGGGATGCGGGTGAAAAGTAATGACCAGGGTCTTTTGCCTTTCCTTTCGCGCGATGGCCGAGGCTTTTGACAGCACTTTTTTATGCGCCTTATGAACACCGTCAAAAACGCCTATAACGGTTACAAGTTTTTTTCGCGCTCTATAAAATTTAAGAAAATGTTTTTCACTGTGAAATATTTTCATAGAAAATTTCTTTTTTCATATCTGAAAGTTTTTCAAAAGGGACAGCGTTTTCAACCGAATATGTTCCTATCTTTGTTCTTCGAAGCGCCGAAAGGTGCGCGCCCGTACCCAGCTTATCGCCTATGTCGCTTGCAAGCTGCCTGACATAAGTGCCCTTCGAAGACTTTACGCGTATCGCGAGGAACGGGGGCTTTAAGGACAAGATATCGATCTCTTTTATAAACACGCTTACAGGGTCCCGCTCTACCAGGATCCCTTTCCTCGCAAGCTCATAAAGCTTGCTGCCTTTTATCTTTTTTGCTGAATACATGGGGGGAATTTGTTTTATCTCACCGAGAAACGACCTTAGCGTGCTTTCTATCAGGGGCCGCTCTATGCTTTTTTCTTTAATATCCGTTCTGGATACCTCTTTCCCCTCAGCGTCCCCTGTGTCAGTGGTAATTCCAAGTCGGATTGTAGCTTCGTAATCCTTATCAAAAGACGAGAATTCCAGCGACCTTTTTGTATAGGCGCCCAGAAGCATTATAAGAAGG
>CAZFLU010000017.1:0-11048 GCA_964519195.1 uncultured Planctomycetia bacterium
TATTTTTAAAGAACGGGAACTTTTCGAGTACAGGCTGCCAGACGTTGTATTTTACTTCTATCCTGTCTACGTGGAATTCTTTCCGGTTCTCCTCGGAAAAGCGCACGTTTTCGGCTATTATATTACGAAAGATCCCGCCTTCTATGCTGCCTATAGTGGCCTGAACATTCCCCGGCATCATGCCGGAGAGTTCTTTTTCAGCCATGTCCCTGAAGAACATGCTCGAATGCGTTTCATAAAATAAAAGTATGGAGGCAAGGAAAAGCGTGTTAAGTATAGACGCGTTCCTAAGCCTAACAAATTTTGATCTGCGCATTATTTGCTTTTAACCTTTTTTCCCGCCTTTCGTTCGGTCTGAAATTCGAGATGGTCGCCCTTTACGTCAACTTTTACGGAAACGCCTTCTTTGAAATTTCCGGATATTATTTCTTCCGCCAGCGGGTCTTCCAGGAACCTCTGGATGGTTCTTTTTAACGGGCGCGCGCCGAAACTTACGTCAAATCCTTTTTCGATAAGGAAATCCTTCGCTTCTTCGGTAAGCTCAAGCTTAACATCCTGTTCCTTTAATCTGTTCTGAACTTCTTTGATCTCTATCTCTATGATCTTCTTCAGGTTTTCCTTATTTAGGCTCTTAAAGACTATTATGTCGTCAACCCTGTTAAGGAACTCCGGCTTAAATACTTTTTTAACTTCTTCCAACAGGCGCGATTTCATGTCGTTATACGTTTCGTCTTCCTTCTTAGCGGAGCCAAACCCGATAGAGCCTTGTTTTTTCAGCATTTCCGCGCCGATGTTCGATGTCATTATGAGTATCGTGTTCCTGAAATCAACTTTTCTTCCGAAAGAATCCGTAAGCCGCCCTTCTTCAAGAAGCTGAAGCAGCAGGTTAAAAACATCCGGGTGCGCCTTTTCTATTTCGTCAAGAAGCACTACCGAATATGGCCGTCTTCTCACTCTTTCGGTAAGTTGTCCGCCCTCTTCGTATCCCACGTATCCCGGAGGCGCTCCGACAAGGCGCGAAACGTTGAACTTTTCCATGTACTCGGACATGTCTACCTGTATGATAGCGTCTTCATCGCCGAACATGAATTCGGCAAGCTTGCGCGCGAGAAGCGTTTTTCCAACGCCTGTCGGCCCCATGAATATAAAAGATCCTATCGGCCTTCTCGGGTCTTTTATGCCGGCGCGCGAACGCCTGACCGCGCTGCCGATAGCGCTTATAGCTTCTTCTTGCCCGATAACTTTAGAGTTAAGGTCTTCATCTATCTTAAGGAATTTGGCAGTTTCTTTTTCCTCAAGCTTAAAAAGGGGTATTCCTGTCCATTTCGAAACTATAACGGCGATGTCTTCTTCTGTTACTGTAAGGACTTTTTTACCCTGGTCCTCTTTCCATTCTTTTTTTATTCTGTTCAGTTCTTCCCTGGCCTTTCTTTCTTCGTCCCGGTATCTGGCGGCTTTCTCAAAATCCTGGCTCTTGACCGCGTCTTCTTTTTCTTCTTTAAGAGTCTCTATCTTTCCCTCGATCTCCTTTATGTCAGGCGGAGGGGTCATGGTAGATAACCTTGCCCGTGAACCCGCTTCGTCAATTATGTCTATGGCCTTATCGGGCAGAAATCTTCCTGTTATGTACCTGTCGGACAGTTTTGCCGCGGCTTCGATCGCGATGTCTGAAAATTTTACTTTGTGGTGCGCTTCATACCTGTCGCGCAAGCCTTTAAGTATCTCTATTGTTTCGCTGACGCTGTTCTGCTCTACCATTATTGTCTGGAACCTTCTCTCGAGCGCGGCGTCCTTCTCAATATGTTTCCTGTATTCATTAAGGGTTGTCGCGCCTATGCACTGTATTTCCCCGCGCGATAAGGCCGGTTTCAGTATGTTCGAAGCGTCTATAGCTCCTTCCGCCCCGCCTGCGCCGACAAGCGTATGAAGCTCGTCAATGAACACTATAACGTCCGTGGAAGTTTTTATCTCCTCCATCATGGCTTTTATTCTTTCCTCGAATTGTCCGCGGTATTTAGTTCCCGCTACCATCAGCGCGAGGTCCAGTATTATCATTCGCTTGTTCCTAAGTATCTCGGGTACATCGCCGGATACGATCTGCTGGGCAAGGCCTTCTACTATCGCTGTTTTTCCAACGCCTGCTTCACCCAGGAGAACCGGATTATTTTTTGTTCGCCGCGATAATATCTGCACTACTCTTTCTATCTCATTCTGCCTTCCTATAACGGGATCAAGTTTGTTTTCCTTGGCGAGTTTCGTAAGGTCCCTTCCGAAAGCGTCAAGAGCGGGTGTTTTCCCTTTTTTAGATTTAGGGGCCTGGCTGAATCCCGGTATTGAGGAACCGAGAACGCTCATTACTTCCATTCTTACCTTGTCAAGGTCAAGCCCGAGATTGATCAAAACCTGGGACGCGACGCCTTCGCCCTCCCGTATAAGGCCCAAAAGAAGATGCTCTGTCCCTATATAATTATGGCCGAGGCTTCTTGCTTCTTCCATGGAAAGCTCTATCGCTTTTTTTGCTTTAGGCGTAAAAGGGATATCTCCGGAGATTATCGTGGCCGGGCCGGGTTTTACGAGTTTTTCCACTTCAAAACGTATCTTATCGGAATTAAGGCCCAGGCTCGCCAGGACAGCGGCGGCAACGCCTTCCCCCTCCCGCACCAATCCCAGAAGGAGATGTTCGGTACCTATATAGTCATGGTTAAATCTTTTAGCTTCTTCTTTAGCAAGAAGTATGACCTTTCTCGCTCTTTCCGTGAATCTGTTGAACATTGCCATATTATTTGCTCCCTCCTAATTTTTTTCTTATAAGGTCCGCTCTTTTATAATCTCGCTGGTTATGGGTCAAAAGCTTGGATTCCATTTTTTGCAGATGCGCGGGCTGGATCAACATGAAAAGCTCATTTATGGTATTTCTGTCAACATCGGATATTATCCCAAAGTCAATTCCAAGCCTCATAACAGATAAAAGTTTTATTGTTTCCGCGCTTGTTATTATGCGCGCGCTTTTAAGCGTTCCTTGAGCGCGCCATATCTTATCGTTCACCTCATCCCTGTTCTTTGTCATTATTATGTTTCGCGTGCTCTCTTCCCTTTTTACAAGTTTATCCACTATTCCCTCTATCTTGTCTATAAGCTCTTCTTCGGAGCGCCCGAGGGTTACCTGATTCGAAACCTGGAAAAAATTACCTATCGCTTCGGTGCCTTCTCCGTAAAACCCTCTCATGGTAAGCCCGATCTTTGATATAGCCTGGAATACCTTGCCTATCTGGTTAGTCATGACAAGCGCCGGAAGGTGAAGCATGACAGACGCCCTGAGGCCCGTGCCGGTATTTGTCGGGCAGGCTGTAAGGTGTCCCCATTTAGCGGAAAACGCGAAATGAAGCTTTTTACCCAGGTCCGTATCGATCTCGTCGGCCATGCGCCAGGCGTCAACTATATTAAACCCTGACTGCATTATCTGCATCCTTATATGGTCCTCTTCGTTTATCATTATGCTCACTATCTCTTTTTCGTCTATCACAAGAGCCTTGTATTCCGGGTCAATAACATGTTCCGGGCTCATAAGATGCCTTTCCACCAAAAACTGCCTGTCTACTTCTGAAACGTCTTTCATCTTTAAGAACATGGTATTTTTAAGGAACTTGTTTTCCGTTACCGCTTTTTCCGTTACCGAGAGTATTTTTTCTTTGTCCTTCGGTTTTGCCCAGTTAAAAAAAGAAAAATCCTCAAGGTTACGCGCAACCCTCACGCGGCTTGACACTACTATATTCGATTTAGCTCCCGTGCCCTTAAGCCATTCGCCTTTTTTATAAAGAAGGTCGTCTATTTTCATTTCTTTTTATCCCGCTTTTCAAGGGCCCGTATCTGGTCCCTTATCCGGGCTGCCTCTTCAAATTCTTCGCTCTTGACCGATCTCTCGAGTTTGGTTCTAAGCTCATCGATCAGCGCTTGTTTATTCTTCACAAAGGTCTTTCTTGTAGGCACCTTGCCGCTATGCGTATTTGAACCGTGTATTTTTAAAAGAAGGGGCTCGAGCTGCGCTTTAAAAGTATCGTAACATACCGGACAGCCCAGCCTTCCCATTTTCCTGAAATTGCCAAAAGTAAAACCGCACGAAGGGCACTTGATACCAGCGTACGGGTCTGCGGCCTCTTCTTTTTCCATCGAGGGGGCAAGATTGGTAAGGCCTGATAAAAGGTCTGCCAGACCAAAATGCTCTTCCATCTCATCGCTTTTCTCTTTCGCGCAAGTTTCACAAAGATGAAGCTTCGTAACCTTGTTATTTATGATCTCTGTAAGGTGGACCGTCGCCTCTTTCTTGTGGCATGAATCGCATAGCATTTTCTATTCTCCTTACTTATGATTACGCGGATCGAATTATATCTGTGTAATCATTCTAAAATATATCGCCTAATATCTTACGCCGTCAGTAAGCGTGAGCTTGTGAAATTCCGAAAGAAGCTTCAGGGTAATAGGGCCGGGTTTTCCGGTGCCTATTTTGCATCTGTCCAGTTTCGCGACCGGTATTATCTCCGCGGCTGTTCCGGTAAGAAAACATTCATCGGCGCTACAAATGTCACGCACTTTCATGTATTTTTCTTTAACGATCATTTTGTTTTTCTTGGCAAGCTTAAAAACAACTCCCTGCGTTATTCCGCGGAGCGATATGTGCCGTGGCGGCGTAAAAATACTGCCATTTTTCACGATAAATATGTTGTCACCCGTGCACTCGGAAGCATAACCGTCGTAAGTAAGCATAAGGGCTTCCGGCGCGCCTTTTTTAATACCGTCTATCTTCGCTAATATATTATTCAGGTAATTGAGCGATTTTAAATTGGGGTCCAGGGCGTCAATAAAGTTCTTGCGGGTTTTAGCCGTAATTATGTTAAGTCCCTTATCATAATATTTCTTTGGATAAAGCTTTATTCTATCCGTTATTATAAAAACGCTTTGCCTGCCTTTGCATTTCCTCGGGTCAAGGCCGAGGTCTCCGGGACCGCGGGTTAATACAAGCCTTATGTAAGCGTTATCGAGCTTGTTGCGCTTCAGGGTATAAAGAACCGCTTTTGTCATAGCGTCTTTAGAAAGGGGCACTTTAAGTTTTATGTCGCGCGCGGATCCATACAAACTGTCTATATGTTCCTTTAGCTTGAACACCCGCCTGTTATAAGACCGTATCCCCTCAAACACTCCGTCCCCGTAAAGAAGGCCGTGGTCAAACACGGATATTCTGGCGTTTTTCTTATCAACAAGTTTTCCGTTCAGATAGATTTTGCGGCCCATTTTTCTCCCTAATTATGATTACGCAGATTCATCTGTGTAATCATTATCCTTATTGACTTTCCGCGGAAAGCTCAAGAATACCGTCTTTTATTTTAAATCTTTTGTCAAATCTGTTCTCGAACTTTTCGTCGTGCGTTACGATAACGAGCGCCATTTTTTCGCTTTTTTTGAGCGCCCAGATGTATTCTATTATTTCCTTGCCTCTTCTTGAATCCAGGTTCCCCGTGGGCTCGTCGCAAAAAAGCACTTCGGGAAAATTTATAAGCGCCCTGGCTATTGCCGCGCGCTGAGATTCCCCTCCCGAAAGCTCTGCGGGCCTGTGCTTTGCTCTGTCCGAAAGTCCTACGCGGTCAAGTATCTCAAGGGCTCTTTTTTTTATATCTTTTTTTCTTCTGAATTTACTCCCGCCCCCTATGAGAGCCGGCAGCATTACGTTCTCAAGCGCCGTGAATTCCGGAAGCAGGTGATATAACTGAAAAACAAAACCCGCTCTCTCGTTCCTTACCGCGGAACGCTCCCTGTCCGATAATGCGTAAAAATCTTTTCCGTCAAAGAGAACCTTGCCGCTATCCGGCTTATCAAGCCCTCCCAAAAGGTGAAGTAGCGTCGATTTGCCAGCGCCTGAAGGTCCTGTTATTATTACAGATTCCTCTTTTTTTATGCTTATATCAGCGTCTCTTACCGCCCCTATTTCGGTTTTGCCCTGATAATATATCTTGCTTACCTTTTCCGCTTTTATCATTGATATCTCATGGCATCAACCGGGCTGAACCTCGATGCTTTCCACGCCGGATAAAAGGACGCCAGTACAGCCAGTATGAGCGAGAAGACCGCTACAAAAAGAACATCCTGCGGAACTACTTGAGCCGGTATTTCGCTTAAATAATACACGTCGTTCGGGAACAGCTCAAAACCGGTCAATCTTTCTATATGATCAGATATCGCGTTTATATTTTGTGATATTGTTACGCCTAAAAGCACTCCTATAAGAGCGCCGGAGAATCCTATGGCAAATCCTAGAATTATGAATATGTTCTTTATTCCCCGCGCTGTTGCGCCAATGGCGCGCAGCACGCCTATATCATTGGTCTTCTCGAGAACCTGCATTATAAGGGAACTGGCGATATTAAAACAGGCGACTATTATGATAAGGCCCAGAACTATGAACATTATCCTTTTCTCAACAGCAAGCGCGCGCATGAGGTTCCTGTCAAGGTCCATCCATGTTTTTACGAAAAACCGGCTCCTTAGACTTCTTTGAAGATCTTTTTTAACTTCGCTTGCCATGAATTCATTATCCAATTTTATCCCTATGCCGGTAACTGTTCTCTTCCCTAAAAGCCGCTTGGCATCTTCAATATTCACTATTATCATGTTAGCGTCGTAATCATACCTGCCGGAAGCGAAAGTCCCTATAACGGTAAATTCTTCTTTCTTTTTATTGAACGGCAGTATTGATATGGAGCTCGGGGAAAGCAGGACAACCTTGTCGCCCTTACGCAGGCCCAAAGAATTGAGCATTTCTTTTCCTACTATTACCCCGTTCGTTCCGAAATCAAGTTTATCTTTACCTATATAATTTTTTACATTGCTGACCCTGGGCTCTTTTTCAGGATCAAGCCCGCGCATCAGAACCCCTGTCATGTGATCCTGATATTTTATAAAAACCGGTTCGTCAATAAAAGGGGCTGTCGCTATAACATGTTCTTTTTTATTAACCGCGTCCATGAGTTTACCGGGTTCTTCTATGCCCCCTGTTTTAACGATGACCACATGTGAATAGGTGCCTATTATTTTATCCTTTATCTCGTTATCGAACCCGGTCATTATAGAAAGGACCACTATGAGCGCGGCTACGCCCACTATAACGCCTAAAATAGAGATAACGCTCACTATTGATATGAATTTTTCTTTACGCCGTTTCAACAAATATCGTAAAGCTATGAAAAGCGTCCAGGGCATCAGTTCTTTTTCTCCTCTTTAAGTTGAGGGAAAAATATTACTTCCCTTATGTTGGCGGAATCAGTAAGTATCATAACAAGCCTGTCAATCCCTATGCCCAGGCCGCCTGCGGGAGGCATGCCGTATTCAAGCGCGCGCACAAAATCCTCATCAATTTCGCCGCCGGCGTCCTCGAATCTTTTTTGCTGCTCTATCGGGTCGTTGAGCTCTGAATACGCGTTAGCTATTTCTATGCCGCCCATATAAAGTTCGAATCTGTCCGTAAGGTCCGGATTATCTTTCTTTGTCTTGGCAAGAGGGCATAGCTCTTTGAACATGTCCACGACAAAAACAGGGTGGTTGCCTGCCTTGGGCTCTATAAGGTCTCCTACTATATTGATCATCTGGGTTCTTGAAACTTCTTCTTTCTCTAATCTAACGCCTTTTTCCTTAAGTTTTTTTACCCATGTTTTCTCGTCAAAAGAAGGTTTTATGCCGAAATTCTCTTCCATGAGATCCGCGAATGAGATCACTTCCCACTTGCTAAGGTCGATCGTCTTTCCCTGATATTCGAATTTTTCCTGCCCGAGGGCCTCTTTCGCGCATTTTGTTATTATGTCCTTAGCGAGCTCCATCATGCCTTCGCAGTCTGAAAAGGCTTCATAAACTTCAAGCATCGTGAATTCAGGATTGTGCCTCGGGGAAATGCCTTCGTTCCTGAAAGAACGGTTTATTTCATATACTTTCTCAAATCCTCCCACAAGAAGCCTTTTAAGATAAAGCTCGGGCGCTATCCTAAGATAGAGGTCCCTCTTAAGCGCTTCGTGGCGCGTTTTGAAAGGCTTGCCTGCGGCTCCGCCTGCTAAAGGCTGCATCATCGGGGTCTCAACCTCAAGAAAACCCCGCCCGTCAAGCGCGCCCCTTACGGAAGCTATGATCTTACTTCTTGTTTTAAATATTTTCTTAACATCGTCGTTCACTATCAGGTCCACGTAGCGCTGCCTGTAACGAGTTTCCACGTCTTTTAGGCCGTGCCATTTTTCAGGAAGCGTGCGTATTGACTTTGAAAGCATGGAGACTTCCGACACCTTAAGAGTGATCTCGCCTGTCTTTGTTTTAAAGAGCTCGCCCTTTACGCCTACTATGTCCCCAATGTCCAGCTTTTTAATAAATGAAAATCTATCTTCCCCTATCTCCTCTTTCCCCGCGTAAAGCTGGATCCTGGCGCTTGAGTCCTTAATATCGAAGAACACGGTTTTTCCGTGCGCTCGGCTGGCCATTATCCTGCCTGCGACAGAAGCGGTCTTGCCCTCTTCATAACATTCCTTGAGCTCGTGTATTTTATCGCTGACAGCGTACTTTTCCCCGAAAGGGTATATGCCAAGGGCCCTTATCTCTTTTAGCTTTTCAAGCTTCTTTTTTTCAATATCGCTTAAGTGGCTCACTTCTTCTCCTTATTTATTCATATTATGATCATATATGTTTACTAATTATATATAATGGAAACTATTATGTCAAATGTAATAAAACCGTAAATTATGTTGACATAAAATATTGTTTTTATTACACTTAGATTATGCCGAAAAAACCAAAAAGAGGCTTTGTGACCATTGCCTTTGATGACGGGTACCTGGATACTTTTAAAGAAGCTATTTCTTACCTGGATAAAGTAGGCGTGAAATCAACCTTCGCAGTACCATACGAAGCTATCGGTAAAAGGCTGGAAAACCGGAAAGTGGTAAGCTGGAGAGATATAAAGAAGCTCATAAAGAATAAGCATGAGCTCGCCTCTCACGGGCTTACTCACGCTAATCTGTTCAAATTAAGCAAAAAGGATAAAAAACAGGCATTTCTTGAGATATCGGGTTCACGGGATAAATTTAAAAGAAAACTGGGCTATAAACCTTTTACTTTTGTTTTTCCTTTTATTAAGAACAACCGTTCAAGAAAACTTTATCTTGAAACAAAAAAATATTACGGGTCCGCCAGGGCAACATCGCCTCTTCCGTATTTTCATTCGGTGCCGCCCGATGATAAATATGACGTAATAGGTTTCGCTGTTCAGAAAAAACATAAAGTTGCGTATCTCGATAAACTGGCGGATCACGCGGAGAAGAACGGGCTATGGCTCATAGAAGTGTTTCACCTCGTCGGGAAAACAAACACCGTTAGCGCTCACCGGCCAAAGCCTTATCGCTACTTCACGCATATAAATGACTTCAGGAAACACGTAGATCATATAAAGTCTAAAAAACTAAAAGTGCTGCCGATAAAAGATATTTTGCGCTATGGAGTATAAGGCCCTTACCGCCCCTTATCTGGTTGAAAAATGCATCAATAAAGATCCCCTGGCATGGGCGGAATTCGTGTCGCGTTTTGAACGGCTTATATTTTTTTCAATAAAGAAAAGCATGTCCAGATATTTCGGCACGGATAACCCGAACCTTAAAGACATGAATGATATAAAGCAGAATATTCTAACGGAGATCTGGAGCAAGTCCATGCTGCTTCAGATAAAAAATAGAAAAAATATAGCGTATTGGATCTCTGTCGTATCCAGGAATATTACTATCAATTTCTTAAAAAGTAATAAAAAAGAGATGTTGGTGGATAATATGTCTTTTTTTGATGAGATACCGGCTGAATACGACGCCCGGGATAATGAACAAAATAATTATAGCGCCATGGAAGATGCCTTCGGATCTTTGAATGACAGGGAGAAGATAGTGTTCAGGCTCTATTTTTCACAGGGCCTGAAGCTTAAAGAGATAGCGCTTTTTTTAAGGATCCCCCTTGGCACTGTATCATCGTATATTTCAAGAATTCGTAAAAAAATACGCAGCAAATCGTGACTTTCGTTGACTGTATATATGGAGGTGTGGATGCAGAAATTAAGTTTATGTTTAAATGACGCTGAAATAAATGATTATTTAGCGGGCGAAATGGTTAAAAAAAGGCGGCAAGAGATAGAAAAACATCTCTTGGCCTGCGGGTCTTGCATGGAAAAGATGGTCTTTACCTACAAGACAGTGTCGGAATTCAACGATCAAAAAGGAGAAACAAAGATGAAGCCTTCCTGGAAAAATAATTTATGGCTGGCGGGAGCAGTCATGGCGTTTACTTTATCGTTTTTCATGCCTCGTTATTTTATCCAAGCCATGGTCGTTACGATACTCTTAGGCATGAAGTGGATATTCGACAGTGTAAACGCGCGTATCCTTATCATGATATATGACGCCTGGCAAAAAGGCGGGAACAACGAAGCCTCAAAAATACTGAAAAACCTGCCCGGCCGCCGTTAATACCGCTGCCCGGACAAAAGGGGTTTCGCTGCGGTTATTTTGGCGTCTTTTTCTTCGGCATATCAAACACATCATTCAAGGCATCTTGGCAACTCTTGCATTGGGCTATATGGTTATCTATGGCTCTTTTCTTTTTATCTTTTACCCTTCCTTCCGTATAGTCCATAAATACCTTCGGGGATGGACAAGGAGTAATAGTTTCTTTGTTTAACTTTTTTGGCGCAGGTTTTTTAAGTGACTTATAAACAAAATAGATAAGATAAAGCACCGTTATAGATATCGTTATTCGGACCAGAAAAATCATTATCCCTACCACTTAGACATCTCCTTTTCTTTTTAAGCTCCCGCTTCCTTAAATATTATTTGAACATCTGGTTCAACCATATTTTAACATAATCCCGTTTCTCCTCCAATACAATATTCCCTACCACCTCCGATCCCGGATCGGAGGTGGTTTATTTTAAAAAATAATGCAGCAAAACGGCAGTTTCGTTGACTATATATATGAAGGAGGTGGAT
>CAZFLU010000018.1:0-10979 GCA_964519195.1 uncultured Planctomycetia bacterium
AAGTCGCTTTTAACTTTACCCAAAGACCCTATGGCCCTTTCTTTTATTTCTATCGTGGCGCTTGACTGGGCATCCAGGGCCGTGGAAGCGCTTTTTTTGAATACCGCGTCCTTTATGCCAAGCCCGATCAAAAGTTGTTCGATTATTCCTTTCAGGTCAAAAAAGTTAAACTCTTCTTTTCCGTGCCGCCAGTTCTCGAACTTTGATCCCGAAAGCGCTATAGAAAGCGTAGCGGTTTCTTTATAGGAATTTTTTATTTCCTCGTATATGTTCCCTATTTCAAAAAGGGCCATTGTTCCGGCTTTGCGGTTAATGTTATAAAGCAGAACATCCAGCATACCCGGAAGAAGGGACGGCCGCATCGCTTCCTGGTCTATGCTCATGGGATTTCTTATTGTGATAATACTTTCTTCGTTTTTCGCTAGGCCCGCGGCTTTTTCTTTATTAATAAGGCTATACGTTATTATTTCTTTTAGCCCGGCGTTCACCAGCTCTTCCCTTATCTTATCTTTGGCTATATACTGAAGGTCCTTTATGCTCGTGTTCCCGGCTGTTTTTGGTATTGTGATCGGGATCTTGTCATAGCCGTGAACGCGCGCTACTTCTTCAACAACATCGACCCACATTTTTACATCCTGCCTGAAAGCGGGCGTCATGAGTTCGAGGTTCGATCTTTTTTCTTTAACCAGAAACCCCAGGGCTTTTAATATGGCTGATATTTTTTTGAGCCCTAAATGAGCGCCGAGAAGTTTTTCGCATTTTTTAATATCGAATTTTATTTTTTGAGAACAGGTTTTCCTGCTTCCTTCGTCTATAAAACTTCCCGCGCGGCCTCCGCACACCTCTTCCATGAGGGCCGCTGCTCTTCCGGACGCCTTTGCCACCATGTTATTGTCTATTCTTCTCTCAAACCTGTAGCTGGATTCTGATAAAAGAGCGAATTTTCTGGACGTGCGCCTTACTGATGTGGGTTCGAAGAACGCGCTTTCAAGAAGCACGTTTTTCGTCATGTTATTTACCTCTGTTTCGAGCCCTCCCATTATTCCCGCTATGGCGACAGGCCCGTTCTGGTCGGCGATAACAAGCGTGTCGTCTTCGCAGTTTCGCGCGAGGCCGTCTATCGTAAGTATTTTCTCGCCTTTTTTCGCGCGCCTTACTGATAATGCGCCGCTTAGTTTGTCCAGGTCAAACGCGTGCATGGGCTGGCCTGTTTCAAATAACACGAAATTCGTTATATCCACCACGTTGTTAACCGGCCTAAGCCCTATTGACCGTATCTTTTTCTTAAGCCACTCGGGAGAATCTTTCACGTCCACATCGCGCAAGACGCGCGCTGTGTAGCGAAAACACAGGTCCTTGTCTTCTATTTTGACCGTTATCGGAAGATCCTTTTTGTTTTCGCGCGCGGGTTTTTTAAAAAGTTCCTTCGGCACTTTAAGTTTTTTACCCAGAATGGCCGCGGCTTCTCTTGCTACGCCGATAAAGTTAAGGCAGTCGGGACGGTTTGCCGTTATTTCAAGCTCGAATATATAATCGTCCCCTGATTTATCAAAAGAGGTTACTGTCACCCCTGCCATAGTAAGAATATGCGCTAGTTTTTTTGGGTCCGTCTTAAGGTCAACGTAATCTTTAAGCCAGTTGTATGATATTTTCATTATTTCGTCTCTCGTTGTCCGGAACTCGTAGTCCGTAACGCGGAATACGAGTGCCGAGTCCCGGTTCTCAGAACTGTTTCAAAAATCTTATATCGTTCTCAAAAAAAGCCCTTATGTCATCTATGCCATACTTTAGCATTGCTATCCTTTCGACCCCCATGCCGAAAGCAAAGCCGGTGAACTTGCCGCTCGGATAGCCTACCGCTTCAAAAACGCGGGGGTTCACCATGCCCGCGCCCATTATCTCTATCCATCCGGTATGGCTGCATACGCGACAGCCTTCACCGCCGCATATCATGCATGATATATCTATTTCCGCTGACGGTTCAGTGAACGGGAAAAAACTTGGGCGAAACCTGGTTTTTGTCTTTTCTCCGAACATTCTTTTGGTAAAAAGATCGAGTATGCCTTTAAGGTCTGAGAATTTTATATCGCTGTCCACCATTAATCCTTCTACCTGATGGAACATGAATGAATGCGAAGCGTCTACCGCGTCAGGCCTGTAAACCCTACCGGGCATTATCGCCTGTATCGGCGGCTTTTGCTTTTCCATGAGCCGTATCTGGACAGTAGAGGTATGGCTTCTAAGAAGCGTATCTTTTTTAATATAGAACGTATCAAAGGCGTCCCTTGAAGGGTGTTCCGGCGGTATGTTTAGGGCTTCAAAATTATAAAATTCTTTTTCGATCTCCGGCCCCTCGGTTATTTTAAAGCCGAGCGATATGAAAATGTCATTTATTTCATTTATCGTGACCGTTAAAGGATGCTTGAACCCTTTCCCGGGCGGGATACCCGGAAGCGTTACGTCTATGGGTTCCTCGCTGCCCGCTTTTTCTTTACCCGCGCTTTTAGCTTTTTCTTCTATTTTATTTTGTATGGCGGATTTCAATATGTTCAGCTCTTTGCCCGCCAGGGGTTTTTCTTCTTTGCTTAAAGCCGGTATCCGGCTCATGAGGCCGGCCACGATACCCTTTCTGCCGAGATATTTAAGCCGTAACTCTTCCAGCGCTTCCGGCCCGGTTATTTTTTCTATTTCTTCGTTGAAAGCCCGGTTTATTTTTGTTAATTCTTCGCGCATTTTTTTATCCGTGAGATTTTAATTTATCAACGTTCTCGTTCGACCCCAACACAACCAGCATGTCTCCGCGTTTTATTATGTCTTCCGCGCGCGGGGACACGTTCACTATCTCTTCTTCTCCGTTCTTGGACGCCGAAGGTATTTGTGTTTTTATGGCTATCACGTTTACGCCGAATTTAGCCCGGATATCAAGTTCGCGCAGTGATTTTCCGACGAATTGTTTCGGGACTTTAAGCTCTACGATACTGGACTCCTCGGACAGGCCTATGTGCTCTATTACGCTTGTTGAAGTAAGCCCGTTAGCCAGCCTTATGCCCATTTCTTTTTCGGGTTGTATTATTTTTGTCGCGCCTATTTTTTCAAGTACTTTTTTGTGGTCCTCATTAACTGCCTTGCATATTATTTCTTTTATGCCCATCTCTTTTAAATTTAAAGTAATTAATATGCTGGCGTCGAGGTCCGAGCCTATGCCTACTATGGCTACGTCAACATTGTTTATCCCTACGGTTTTAAGGGCCTTATCGTCAGTGGCGTCCAGGCACACTGCCTGGGTTACGTCGTCTATAAGGTCCTGCACTATGGCTTCTTTCGAGTCTATGGCCAGGACCTGGTATCCTTTCCCGGAAAGCGTTTTCGCAACGCTGGAACCGAATCTCCCCAATCCTATAACGGCAAATTGTCTCATTTTAATACCTCCTGTGTAGTCGTTGCTCGTTTCTCGCAGTCCGGAACTCGCATGAATATCACGAGCCACGGGTTACGAGTTCCGAGTCACGACTTCACCCTATCATTATTTTTTCTTCGGGATAACTGTAAATAACCTTCTCCCTCTGCATTGCTATGGCTAGAGCAAGCGTAAGCGGCCCGACCCGGCCCGCGAACATTGTTACTATGATTATTATTTTGCCCAAATAACTTAAGTTAGGCGTAACCCCTGTAGATAATCCAACCGTTCCGAATGCGGAGCACACTTCAAAAAGGTATTGTAAGAAAAAATTGCGCTCCAGACCGAACTTGCTTCTTTCGGTTATCATGATAAAAAGCGCTGCAAAAAATATCCATGCTACCGCGAGGAAAACAACTATAAAACATTTTCTTACGACTTCTTTAGGTATGGTCCTTTTAAAGAGTGACACGCGGTCCTGGTTTTTAAGCATTGCTTTTAGAGATGCTATGAGCACTCCGAAAGTGCTTGTTTTTATTCCGCCGCCTGTCGACCCGGGAGACGCGCCGATAAACATAAGAACAATTATAATAAGTAAGGTCGGCGCTGCCAAATATCCTATGGTTACGGTATTGAATCCTGTCGTTCTGGCGGTTACGGATTGAAAAAAAGACGACAATACTTTGTCCTTAAGGGAAAGCTCTTTTAGCATTCCATTGCTTTCAAAAATAAAAAAGCATATTGCGCCTATTAATATAAGTGCGATCGAGACGCTTAATACTACCTTTGTCTGCAAGGAAAGCTTGTTTGTCTTTTTCTTCTTGAAAAGATTAGGTATCTCAAGCAAAACTATAAAACCTATGCCGCCCGCGATTATGAGGGCCATGATGATCAGGTTTATATAAATGTCCCCTCGAAAATTCTCAAAACTATTCGAAAACAGCGAGAGGCCGGAGTTGCAGAACGCGCTTATTGAATGAAAAACCGAATTTATCAAGACTTGCCCGGCGCTAAGGTCCGATACGGCAAGCCACCTTGCGGCAAGAAGGGCCGCGCCCAAAAGCTCTATGCCGAAAGTAATGAAAAGTATGTACTTTATGAGAACCGCAAGGTTCTGGACCTTGTTAGGCATCATGGTGCGCTGTATAACAAGGTCGTCTTTTATGCTAAGCTTCCTGCCCAGAAGTATCGCGAAAACCGTTGAAAAGGTCATGATCCCGAGCCCGCCTGCCTGAAGAAGAATGAGTATAACAAGCTGTCCGAACCCGGAAAAATGTCCCCCTGTATCCCTTACAACAAGCCCCGTAACGCATGCCGCGCTTGTAGCTGTAAAAAGGCTATCCACAAAAGAAGTGTGAGTACCGCTTTTGGCGGATATAGGCAGAGAAAGCATGAGTGTGCCTATTGCTATAGCACACAAAAAGCTTACTACCACAATTTGGGGGGCATTTAGTTTTTTAAGCATTTTTGATGCGCCCGGTAGCGCTTTGTTTATGCTTTGCCTTTTGCCGCTTCCACAAGTTTATTAAAAGCTTTTCGGTCATGTATCGCGAGCTCTGAAAGCACTTTTCTGTTAAGAGATATTTTAGCTTTATTAAGGCCGTTTATGAATTTGCTGTAAGAAGTTCCCGCTTCCTTGCAGGCTGTGCCTATTCTTGTTATCCACAGGGCCCTTTGATTTCTTTTTTTCTGCTTTCTGTCCCTATAGCTATAATACATGCCTTTCTGCACGGATTCCCTGGCTGTTCTGTACAGCTTGGAACGGCCGGCGAATTGGCCTTTTGCCTTTTTTAGTACTCTCTTGCGTCTTTTTCGTGAAGCAACTGCGAATTTTGCCTTTGTCATTTACCTTCCTCCTTTAAACTGTACCCGCTTATCCGTAAGGCAGGAGCTTTTTTATGGTTCCCGCCTGCGTTTTTGACACATACGCTCCGTGCCTTAAAGCGCGCTTTCTTTTTCTTGATTTCTTCGTGAGTATGTGGCTCCTGAAAGCCCTTCCTCTTTTTACTTTCCCTGTTTTTGTTAACCTGAACCTTTTTTTCAAGGCCCTTCTTGTTTTTAGTTTGGGCATTTTTTTGCTCCTATGGTTATCTCGGCTTCATGAGAGTGGTCATCAGGCGTCCCTCCATGACCGGGGGCCTTTCCTGCTCGGCAACCTCTGTTACATCCTGCGCCAATCTTTCAAGGACTTTTTTACCTAGATCTATGTGCTGCATTTCCCTTCCGCGGAAACGCATTGTTACTTTTACCTTATCGCCTCTTTTAACGAACCTGACAAGATGGTTAAGCTTTGTTTGATAATCATGCTCCGCGATCTTGGGCCCTATTTTAAGCTCTTTAACATGGGTTACGTGCTGCTTCTTCTTCGCTTCGCGCTCCCGTTTTTCCTGCTCATACTTGAATCGCGAATAATCCATTATCCTGCAAACCGGGGGGCTGACGTTAGGGGCAACTTCTACAAGGTCAAGCCCTACCTCCTGCGCGGCCCTTAAAGCCTCTTCAGTGCCGACAACGCCCATTTGCCTGCCGTCTTCTGAAACAAGCCTGACCTGCGGAACCCTTATTTTCCTGTTGGCTCTTATAAACTTTTTCGTAACGCACCTCCTATTTACCCCTCTTTTTTGCTTTAAAGGACTCCTTCCGCAAAAAGCCGGGGCTTAAAGTTTATATTGTTTATCCTCTATTTCCTTTTTCACCATTTCTATGAAGTTGTCTATATCCATGGCGCCCATGTTCCCTTTTCCTTTCGCGCGCGGGGAAACCTTGCTTTCTTTTTCTTCTTTCGCGCCAAGCACGAGAACGTAGGGCACTTTTTCTATTTCGTAAGAACGTATTTTTTTCTGCATTTTTTCATCGCGCGCGTCAATGTCCGCTCTTATGCCGTGTTTTATAAGCGTATTTTTTATATCTTCCGCGTAAGAAATTTCGTTTTCCGTTATAGGCACTATGCCCACCTGTACGGGCGCCAGCCATAGAGGAAAATTTCCCGCGTAATGCTCTATCAGCGCGCCTATAAAACGCTCAACGCTTCCAAGCACCACGCGGTGCAGCATTATCGGTTTTTTTTCTTTGCCGTCTTTATCAGTATACCTGAGTCCGAACCTCTCTGGAAGGGCAAAATCGCATTGCACAGTGGCGCATTGCCACCGGCGGCCTATGGCGTCTTTAAGCTTTATGTCTATTTTGGGGCCGTAAAAAGCCCCTTCGCCTTCGTTTATTTCGTATTTTAGATCTCTTTTTTTGAGCGTGTTCTCCAGAGCCCGCGTTGCCTCTTGCCATTCGGTATCCGCGCCGATATGTTCTTTAGGCATGGTGCTTAGCTCAAAGCTGTAATCTTTAAATCCGAAAACCTTAAGCGTCCTTTCAACAAAATCTATTACTTTTGATGTCTCTTCCTCTACCTGTTCTTTAAGGCAAAAGATATGCGCGTCATCTTGAGTAAAGCCCCTTACCCTTAAAAGCCCGTGCAGAACGCCTGATTTTTCATGCCTGTAAACGCTGCCGAGCTCGAAAAGCCTTATTGGCAGTTCCCTGTAGCTTCTCTTGCGCGATCTATATACAAGTATATGTCCGGGGCAGTTCATGGGTTTTACCGCGAACTCTTTTCCTTCTATTTTAAAAATATACATGTTCTCTTTATAAAAATCATAATGGCCGGACTGTACCCAGATATCACTTTTTAGTATGTGCGGGCTTATCACAAGCTGGTAGCCGTTAGCTAGGTGTTCTTTTTTTATGTAATCTTCTATTATGGTGCGAAGAAGCGCCCCTTTCGGATGATATAATACAAGCCCGGAGCCCACTTCATTATTAAAACTGAAAAGGTCAAGTTTTTTACCGAGCACCCTATGGTCGCGCTTCTTGGCTTCTTCCATCATTTTAAGAAAATCATTCAGGTCTTCTTTGTTCGAAAACGCTGTTCCGTATATGCGTTGAAGCATGGGGTTTGTTTCTATTCCGTGCCAGTAGGCTCCCGCGACAGAAAGAAGCTTGAACGCTTTGATCTCCCCGGTTGATCTAACGTGAGGCCCGCGGCAAAGATCAACAAGGTCGCCGCTTCTATATACCGTAACATCCTCACCGGGAAGGGCTTTTATGAGCTCAACTTTATATGTTTCGTTCATTTTCGCGAAAAGGCTTATGGCCTTTTCTTTGGATAACTTTTCTTTCACGAATTCCGAGTTCTCGCTTATTATTTTTTTCATTTCTTTTTCTATTCTGGCGAGATCGCCTTCAGCGATAGGCTCTTCAAGGTCAAAATCATAATAAAAACCGTCCTCTATGGCAGGCCCGATCCCGAGCTTTGCCTTAGGATAAATCTTTTTTACCGCTTCAGCCATTATGTGAGCGGCGCTATGTCGTAACGTTTCTAAATCCATGACTCTTTCTGCTAAGAACTAACTGGTGCCGGGAGCCGGACTCGAACCGGCACGAAGCTTACGCTCCAAGAGATTTTAAGTCTCTATTGTCTACCAATTCCAACATCCCGGCTATTTTTTATTGTTGTACTATATTTTTAACTTTTCTTTCTATGTTTTTGTCTAACCAATTATGCCCTTTTAGCTATAGGTTTTCTCTTCATAATTTATTAATTAACATTTTTTAATACTGGTGGGCGGTAGAGGAGTCGAACCTCTGGCCTTCAGCATGTCAAGCTGACGCGCTAACCAGCTGCGCCAACCGCCCTTGACTATGACTTTCCGCTTGTCAAAAATATAACTTGTGCCCCTCGTTAATGCAAATTGTTCCTATTCGTCACAATTTGTGTTTGCCTTCCCTCGCTGCGCTCGGGACTTCCTTCGGTCGCGGGACAGTTTTCGCTACGCGAAAACTGGAGGTGACGGTGGGACTTGCACCCACGAATGACGGTTTTGCAGACCGTTCCCTTAGCTACTTGGGTACGTCACCGGAAATTTCTTCTTGTTCCCAGGATACTTTTCCGTCTATGTAAAGAACGTTCTTCCCGCCCTTGTGATTACCCTGCTTATCGTGAACAATAGGTTTTTCATAAGGAGAAGCGATGCTGTATCCTGATATATATTCGTAATCGGGAGAGTTTTCCCGCGCCGCGGCCGGGCAATTAAGTGTTTTTTTATCCGCGAGATATCCTTTAGTTACAAGTTCGTTTAAAGTTTCCGGAAATTTGCCCCCGTTATCCTTAGCGTACAGCGTGAGGCCCCACCCGATCTTATATAGATTTTCTTCGCAGGCAAGTATCGTTGCCTTGTTCCGCACGTCTTTTATTAAAGGAGATAATAATGATATAAATATAATAATAAGTACGAGGACAAAAAGTACCTCTGTTAGCGTAAAAGCTTTCTTCCCGCTATTATTTTTAGTTACCGAAAGCATATATTCTCGGAGTATAGCATAGCTCTTCTACGCTGTCAAGAATAGCGCCTGCTATGCGGCTCTTTGTAATTTTCTCTAACCTTTTAATGCGCAGGGACTTATCAATGATCAAAGCTGACTTGCGTCCTTTCCCGAAAGGAACATTTCCTTTCCCGATCTTGTTCGCCACTATAAGGTCCAGGCGCTTACTTGCAAGTTTCTTCCCGGCGCTTAAAAGTAGGTTCTTTGATTCAAGCGCGAACCCGACTAATATCTTGCCCCGTCTTTCCTCCGCGCTAAGGGACGCCAGTATATCTTTATTCTTATAAAGAGTAAGCGTCAGCTTTTTCCCGGATTTTATCTTATTTTTCGAGGGCCTTAGAACTCCGAAATCGCATACCGCGCTTGTCATTATAAGTACAGCGTTTTTTTTAAGCTCCTGCTTAAGTCGTTTTTCAAGTTCCGCCGCTGTATTTATAAATATATGTTTAGCGCCTTTTATTCTTTTCATGGAAACCGGCCCGCTTATAAGCGTAACGTTGTGGCCTCTTTTTTTTGCCGCTTCCGCGAGCCTGTAGCCCATTTCGCCTGTTGATAAGTTGGATATGACCCTGACGGGATCTATGAATTCGATAGTGGGGCCGGCTGTTACTAGTATATTGAGGGGTTTCACCCCGCCCTTTGTTTTTCTGCGGCCTTTGTTTTTAATATATCTGATTGTTGAGCGCTTATGTTTCATAGTGTTATTCAAAAGGGCGGGGTTCACTTTAGGTTATTTTCTATGGCCTTTACGATAACGGATAGGTCCGCGAGGTGGCCCACGCCCGTGTAACCGCAGGCAAGGCGTCCTGCCGCAGGGCCTATGAATTTATATCCTATTTTTTTCAGCTCAGCTATGTTTTTCCGGGTTATTTTATGGTTATACATGTTATCGTTCATGGCGGGCGCTATTATAACCGGGCACCTTGCTGATATAACTACGCTTGTTAAAAGGTCGTCACAGATCCCGGACGCGAGTTTTCCGATTATGTCAGCGGTGGCAGGGCAAATGATAATAAGGTCCGCTTTTTGAGCAAGGGACACATGAATAACATCCCTTTTCTCGGGAAGGGCGAACATGTCATTATGGGCCTTGTTCTGTGACAACGTTTCGAGAGTAAGCCGCGTTACGAATTCGAGGCCGGATCGCGTAAGAACGCATGTAACGTCATGCCCCTTTTTGCGCAAAAGCCCTACCAGATCGCACGCCTTATACGCGGCTATGCTTCCTGTTATCCCTAAAATGATGCTCTTTTTTTTCATTATTTTTTGGGCTTTTTGTAGCTTATCTTGTCCTGTTCTATTTCCCTGAACGCGATCGTAGTAAGCTTCTCGTTAGGGGCCGCTTCAACAAGTTTTTCACTTCCGGCTCCGAGCTCAAGGGCCCTTCTTGCGGCGAGTATCGTAAGCTTGTAAACGCTATTATTTTTGTTCTTTATCAGCTTTTCCATCGGTATATAACTCACTCGTTCCTCCTGTTTTTTTCTTTTTCTATTATAGAGATCACTTTTTTAACAGCCGTATCAAGGTTTTTATTTATGACCCTGTGATCGTATTCATTCGCGCGCTCGAGCTCCCTCTTCGCTATCCCGAGCCTTGCCTCTATCTCGTGATCCTTGTCCGTGTTCCTGGATGTAAGGCGTCTTTTAAGTTCCGCGAGCGAGGGCGGTTTTATAAAAATAAGAACGCTTTTAGGGAACTTCTTTTTTATTCTCATCGCGCCTTTTACGTCGATGCAAAGAAGGACGTCCCTGCCTTTTGATATGTTATTGAGAAGTTGCTTTTTCGGGGTTCCGTAAAAATACCCGAAATTCTCTTCCCATTCAAGAAGGCCGCGCTTTTTTATTTCTTTTTTAAAACGCTTTTCCGATACATATCTATAGTCTCTGTTCTGCTTCTCCCCCTTTCGCGGGCGCCTTGTAGTAAAAGAAACCGAACGCGCGAGGCCTTTTACGCTGTTGAGGAGTTTCTTTTCTATAGTGGTCTTTCCGCTTCCGGAAGGGGCGGAGATAACAAATATTTTACCGTGCTTTTGCATTTTATTAATAGCGAAATTTGAAACGAGCCTTGTTTCGGATTTCGATATTCGTATTTCGGTTTTTCTATTCGTGAAACCTGAAACAAGTGCTGTTTCGGATTTCGATATTCGTATTTCGTTTTTTCTATTCGTGAAACCTGAAACAAGTGCTGTTTCGGATTTCGATATTCGTAT
>CAZFLU010000019.1:0-10425 GCA_964519195.1 uncultured Planctomycetia bacterium
ATCGGCACCGTAGGCAAACAATGCAAAATAATTTATTTATCCATTGATAGCGAGATAAGAAAAGGGGACGCGGTCGTGACCGCGCCTTTCAGCGCTTTTTTCCCCAAGGGTCTTCCTGTGGGAAGAATTACGGATACGGGTTTGGAACGAAACAATCTTTATAGATTTGCCCTTGTTGAACCGGCCGTTAACCTTGAAAAAATAGAGGAAGTGATCTGTTTCGATGCCGGAGAGAAGTATTAAAAGAACTATTTTTTACGCGGTCCTGATATTGCTTTTTTTAGCGGAATTTTTATTTTTGAGGAAGATCCCGCCGGCCGCTTCCTCGCCCGAAATACTTATAGCGGCCACGATTTTTTTCGGATTGAATTTCGGCCCCCTGTCCGGGCTTGAATCAGGAATGATACTCGGCCTTCTCAAAAGCGTTTTCAGCGTTGAAGCGGCGCCTATTATCGTGGTCCCTTTTTTAATAATCGGCGTCTTATCAGGGGCCCTGCGAAGCAGATTCTCAAAAGATAATATAATATCGCAATTTATTTTTTCCAACCTCGCGGTTTGGCTTTTTGGTCTTTTTATTTTTATGTCCTTTACCGAAGAAGCGAGGCTGAACGCCGGATCCGAATGGCTGAAGATACTCGCCTTAAAAGGCGTTTATACCGGGCTTCTCGCTCCGCTATTATTTATTATCTTATGGCAGGTTTTTAAAGTTACGGACATATCCTGATGCGCATAAAAGCACTTACCGTTTTTATAGGTTTTTTGTTTTTCATTCTTTCTCTGGGGCTTTTTTATACGCAGGTAGTTAGATACGATTTTTATAAAACCCTTTCGGAAAGGAACAGGATACGCGTTGTTCCGCTTGAGGCCCCGCGCGGAAGGATCTATGACCGGGACGGCCAGATCCTTGTTACGAACCGCATAGCGTTCAATCTCGCGATAATATCGCAAGAAGTAAAAGACCCTGAAGAACTTGCTGAAAAACTAAATTTGCTTTTGGGTTTATCCAAAAACGATCTTCTTAAAAAAATGAAAGATGCCCGCAGGGCGCCATACGCGCCTTTTGTGATCTCCGAGGATATAGGCAAGGAAAACGCCATAAAAATAGAAGAAGCCCGCTCGGGCATGCCGGGAATTATCGTAGCCATAGAACCGATGCGAAGCTACATGGAGAACGGTTTCGCGGCTCATCTTACCGGATATCTGGGGAAGATAAGCGAATCAGAGCTTAAAAAATATAAAAGTTACGGCTATCAACCGCAAGACGTTGTAGGTAAGGACGGCATAGAGCGCTATTACAATGAATATTTGAGAGGAAAAAGCGGAGGATATCAGGTTGAAGTTGATTCGAGAGGCAGGCAGCTAAGGGTATTAGCGCTGAAAGAGACAGAGCCCGGCAGGGACTTACATCTTACGATCAACTCGGATTTACAAAAACTTTCCGCTTCGCTCCTTAAGAATGACAAGGGCGCTATCGTTGCTATCAATCCACAAACGGGAGAGGTGCTGGCGATGGCAAGCAGCCCGGGATTTGATCCATCGGTTTTTGTAACGCCGAATAATAATAAGGAGATATTTGACCTTCTGAAAGATAAAGAATCGTTCCCCCTTGTGAACAGGGCAGTAGGCGCGTCGTATCCTCCTGGATCTATTTTTAAAGTAGTGGTGGCGCTTGCCGCGCTTGAGACAAAAGCTCTCGGGCCTGATTCCATACTGTCCTGCTCGGGCAGTCACAGGGTAGGCAACAGGTCCTTTCATTGCTGGAAAGAAAAAGGGCATGGGCCGCAGGACATGAAAACCGCTATCAAGAATTCATGTAATGTATTCTTTTACCAGGCCGGGCTTACGCTCGGCGCGGATCCTATGGCCGAATACGCTTTCAGATTTGGCCTGGGAAAAAAAACAGGCATAGATCTGCCCGGAGAAGCAAGCGGTCTGGTCCCTTCAACAGAGTGGAAGAAAAAAACAATTCGCCAGGCATGGTTCAAAGGGGAAACAGCCAATTACGCTATCGGTCAGGGATATCTTTTAACAACACCCCTTCAGATATCGGTTATGATATCAGCAATAGCAAACGGAGGCTCGCTCGTAGAGCCTTTCATAGTGAATAAAATAGAAGACGTCCCGATAAGCCACAGGGACCCGCGCGACCTTGGGTTTAAAAAAGAAAATATCGATCTCGTGAAAGAAGGTTTAAGGATGGTGGTTAACGAGCCTCACGGCACGGGCTTCTACGCCAGGTCTAAAGAAGTTATTGTTTCGGGTAAAACAGGGACCGCGCAGAATCCGCAAGGGGAATCGCACGCGTGGTTTGCCGGATTCGCACCACATGAAGAACCGAAGATCTGCGTTGTGGTTTTTCTTGAGAACGGGGGAAAAGGCGGCCTCAAACCGGCCCGTTACGCAAAAGAAATTATCGAGGAAGCAAAGAAAGGCGGGTTAACATGATAGGCTTGCCATTTAACAGCCGCGCCATATCAAGGTTTGACAAGGGGCTATTTTTCGCGATGCTTGCGATTCTAACCATAGGCATTCTTGTGCTGCACAGCGCTTCCAGCAAATATTACGCGGACAACATAGTAGTCCGGCAACTCATCTGGATATCATTCGGGTTTTTGTTTTTTTTCAGCGCCGTTAAAATAGATTACAAAAGGCTTATTAACCTGTCTTATATTTTTTACGCGTTCAACATAGCTCTTCTTCTTCTTGTTCTCGCGCTAGGCCAGACGCGCGGAGGCTCGCACAGATGGATAAGCTTATGGAGATTTAACCTGCAGCCCTCGGAACTGGCGAAGATCACCGTTGTTCTTGTTCTTGCTTCGTACATGGGAAGAAGGCGCAATGATTCCGGCAAAATAGGTTTTGTTCTGACCGCGCTCGCGCTTGTTATCCCTGTTTCCGCGCTTATTCTGATAGAGCCGGACCTTGGAGGGGCAATCGTATTGATACCCGTAGCCATCGCCATGCTTTTCGCAGCAGGCGCCCGGCTAAGGCATCTAACCGCGATATTTTTGCTCGGGCTCGGCACGCTTCCCCTTTTATGGCATTTTCTTCGTGACTATCAAAAACAGAGGCTTTTTGTGTTCATTAACCCAAATATTGACCCTTTGGGTTCGGGGTATACCATAATCCAGTCAAAAATAGCCGTGGGTTCCGGCGGCGTTTTGGGAAAAGGATGGCTTAGCGGTACCCAAAACCAGCTCAATTTCTTGCCTGAACGGCACACGGATTTCATATTTTCCGTAGTTGGGGAAGAATGGGGTTTTGCCGGGGCAATGCTGCTTCTTTTTATTTACGCGTTTATTATTTACAGGTGCCTTAAAATAGCCTCCCGCGCCCAGGATCTTTACGGGAAACTTCTCGTTACGGGATTTGTAACGCTCTTTACGCTTCAGGTGGTCGTTAACATAGGTATGGCAATAGGATTTTTACCTGTTGTTGGCCTCACGCTTCCGCTTATAAGCTACGGCGGCTCAAGCATGATAACAACTCTTCTCATGCTCGGTTTGATCTTAAACGTCAATATTCAGCGTTCTTTATTTTAATATATTATTATTTTGTTATAATTTGCTTATTTGACAAAAAGATTTATATCTAGTATACTTTAGACTTGAATAAAAAAGAGGTGCCTTTTATGAAAGTCAAAGAGCTTGTAAAAAAATTTTCGATCTTACCTCATGGACTGCGCTATAAGCTTATAATCGCATTTAGCCTCATGTCCGTGATCCCCATTCTTGTCATAGGATACCTGGTAAATGCACTGGTATTTATTGGTGAGACCCCGGAGCATTCCCATATAAGCATTGTCGTGCTCTTATCCGTCATAATCGCGTGGCTTGGACTTTTTCTGGCTAAAGGAATTATCGAACGCGTAATAGACATTGCCCTTGAAACGAAAATAATAACAGAAGGCAATTTTGACAGGAGAATACCGGTCGAAACAAGCGATGAAGTCGGCCAGATAGGAGAGGCAATAAACTTTCTTACCAAAAAAATAAAAGATAACATAATAGACCTTAAAAGTTATCAGGATAAGATGAAAGAGATAAACGGCGATATACAGCGCCGCGTTTCCGTGCTTTCGAACATCCTGCAGATCGGCGAGCTAATTTCATCTTCAGTCAACATAAACAGCATACTGGAGCTTGTCCTGGATAAGCTTTCCGCGCTTTACGAGAAGGGTTTCGCTGCAATTTATGTCTCGGAAGGAGCTGAAAGCCCGTTTACTCTGCGCGCCTCGAGCCAACTGGAGAATAAAAACCTTTTAGACGCCAGAATCGAGAGCGGTTCAGGGCTTTTCGGAAAAGCCATCGTGAATAAAAAACATCTCATAATTGACGCGTCATCGAGCTTTTCACAAGAAGAAAAGGCGCTGCGCTCCGAATATAAGTGCGATAACATAGTTGCCATGCCTATCCGGATCACGAAGGACGCTAGCGCGCTTCTTCTCGTGGGCAGCGGGGCGAAGGACTTTACATACACTAGCGACGACATCGAAACGATAAAACTTTTTTCAGAACAGATGAAAATAGCGCTCGAGAACAGCGTTCTCATGCTTAAAGCCAAAAAGCTGGAGATAAAAGATGATGTGACCGAGCTTTTCAATAAAACTTACACAGTATCCCGCCTAAAAGAAGAGATAGAAAGGTCGATCGTCTCGCAGAGGCCGTGCGCTTTTATGCTTATCGGCCTGGATAATTTTAAAAATTACAAAGAGTCTCACGGCCAGGCGCAGGAAGAGCTGGCGCTCAAGGCCGTCGCTTCTTTTATCTCAAAGTGTTCGGGCCCGCTCGGAAGGGCAGGACGCATGTCGCATGATGTATTTTCCATTATCATGCCCGAAACTAACAAGAAAGAGGCGCTTCGCGCTGCCGAGAATATCACGAAAGGCATTGCCGAGCTTAAGCTCTCCGAAAAAAAGGACGATAGGATAATTGCCAGCTGTGGCGTGAGCGAAAATCCGCTGGACGGCGCAACGGCAGTAGAAATTCTGGATAAGGCGGAACTGTTTTTAAAAAAAGCGAAAGAAGGCACTAATAAAGTAATCGGATAGGAGATGAGAAATGAAAGTAGATATAAAAAAAATACTTAAGGTAATGGTGGAAAAAAACGCATCCGACGTCCATTTAACAGCAAATTCGCCTGTTCACCTTAGGATAGATGAGAAGCTGTGCCCTCTGGGCGATGATATATTGAGCGGCCAGGATGTCATGGACAGCGTGTTTGAGCTATTGACCCAGGACCAAAAAAAGCAATTCGAGAAAGACTGGGAACTTGATTTTTCTTTCGAAATTCCGAAACTTGCTCGTTTCAGGGTGAACATATTTTATCAGCGCGGGAACGTCGGTTGCGCCATAAGGCTTATACCGTTTGAGATAATGAGCTTCGAAGAGTGCGGCCTTCCCGCGAATGTAGCGACAAAGCTTTGCCAGAAACCTAAAGGGTTAGTGCTTGTAACCGGCGCCACGGGAAGCGGTAAGAGCACGACCCTGGCCTCGATGGTAGATTATATAAATTCAACAAAAGAGTGCCACATCGTTACGATCGAGGACCCGATAGAGTTCGTTCATAAAAATAAAAAAGCGATCGTTGATCAAAGAGAAGTTTATAAGGATACCCATTCATTCGCTGATTCGCTAAAGCATGTTCTAAGGCAGGATCCTAACGTGATACTTATAGGCGAGATGCGCGACCTTGAAACTATCGAAAGCGCCCTCATCGTGGCCGAGACAGGGCACCTTGTATTAGCTACCCTGCATACCTCGGACGCGTCACAGACGATCAACAGGATCATAGATGTTTTCCCATCGCACCAGCAGCAGCAGATAAAAACGCAGCTTTCTTTTGTGCTTCTTGCCGTTATCTCACAAGAACTTCTGCCGAAAGCCGGCCAACCGGGCAGGGTGCTTGCCACGGAAATACTGACAGCTAACCCGGCAGTAAGAAGCCTTATAAGGGAAGGCAAGGTCCACCAGATATATTCATCCATTCAGACATCGCAGAAAGAAGGGATGAAGACAATGAACCAATGCCTCGCGGAACTGTGCAATAAGGGCGTGGTATCTCCCGAAGAGTGCATGAAAAAAAGCATCAACCCGGAAGAACTTGAGAAACTCTTAAAATAAAATATGTTACCTTTTAAAAGATTAGTTAAAAAACAATTAGGAGAGCTCCTTATAGAAAGGGGCCTCATAAGCAAGCAGCAGCTTGAAAAGGCGCTTCAATATCAAAAAGAAAAAGGCGGGCTTATCGGGCAGGTGTTTGTCGCCTTAGGCTTTACCAGAGAAGAAGACATAGCCCAGGCCCTTACCATTCAGTACGGGTTTCCATATCTTCCGCTTCAGAATTACGACATTAATAAAAATATCGCGCGGCTGATACCAGAGAACGTTTCAAGGCAATATTGCCTGATCGCGATAGACAAGATAGGGGATACGCTTACCGTGGCCATAGCGAACCCGCTCAACCAGAAGGCTGTCGAAGATATAGAGCATTTAACTTCCTGCAACGTGCAGGTTTTCGTGAGCACCATGACAGATATAAATGGCGCGTTATCCAAGGCCTACCATAAAGACGGGGATAAATGAAAGACAGCAGTTTGTCCATAAGGGACCGGTTGATGAAGGCGCTGTGCGACAAGAAGCTTTTGGCTGAACATGATATTAAAAAAGCCCTGGACTTGCAGATGGAAAAGGGAGGCAAGCTTAGCGATATACTTGTGGGGATGGGCGTTGTTTCAAGAAGCGGCCTTCTTTCAGTTTTAAGCCACGAACTTGGCATTCCGCCGATAGACCTTTCCCGGTATAAGATATCAAAGGAAGTAATAAAACTAATACCAAAAAGAGTAGCCAAGACCTACGGCGTTGTGCCGGTATCGGTCATGGGAAACTTCCTCACGATCGCGACGTCAGACCCGTTAAATGTTTTCGCGACTGACCACATATCATCCATGACAGGTAAAAAGGTCACCCTTGTCATCTCAAGCGATAAGAACATAGAGGAAGCCATTACGGAACATTATGATCTTGGCGCGCATGAAGAAATAGAAAAAATAATAGAAGGCATAAAGACCCAAGGCGACATAGAGCTCATCGAAGAAGGAAAAGAAGAAGTAAGTTCCGAACAGCTCGCGAAGCTGGTCAGGGACGCGCCTGTTGTAAAGATAACAAATTTGCTCCTGGCAGAAGCTGTAAGCGCCAGAGCAAGCGACATTTTGATAGAGCCTCTTGAAGACGTTCTTCGCGTGAGATACCGCGTTGACGGCGTATTACAGGAAGCGCAGAGGTCCCCAAAAAAAATACATACCGCCCTTATTTCGCGCCTCAAAGTAATATCAAATCTTAACATAGCTGAAAAAAGACTGCCGCAGGACGGACGTTTCAAAGTTAAGATGCAGGGCAGAGAAGTTGATTTCAGGATATCCGTCATCCCTTCCAGCAACGGCGAAAAAATAGCCCTAAGGATACTTGATAAATCCCAGGCAATGCTTGACCTGGACCGCCTGGGCTTTGAGGAAGAAGTGCTTGAGAACATTAAAAAAGCGGCAGACCGGCCTCACGGCATGATCCTTTCGTGCGGGCCAACCGGATGCGGCAAGACAACAACCCTTTATTCTATTTTAAAACATATTGATTCTCCGGGAAAAAACCTGATAACCGCGGAGGATCCGGTTGAATATCAGCTTGAAGGCATAAATCAGATGACGGTCCGGCCCGAACTGGGGCTTACGTTCGCCGGAGGGCTAAGGTCTTTCTTAAGGCAGGACCCTGACATAATAATGGTGGGCGAAATACGGGATTTTGATACGGTTGATATCGCTATAAAATCCGCTCTCACGGGGCACCTTGTATTGAGCACTTTACATACGACAACTGCCAGCGGTTCCATCGTACGGCTTGTTAACATGGGAGTTGAGCCGTTTTTAATAACTTCAAGCCTTGTGCTGGTGGTCGCGCAGCGGCTGGTAAGAAAAATTTGTGAGAATTGCAAGGAATCTTATAAATTGACAGACGAGGTTGTTAAGCGCATACAATTCAAAAAGCATCAAAAACCCATTGCCTATAAGGGCGTTGGCTGCAAGGCGTGCCGCAACACAGGCTATAGGGGGCGTATTGGGCTTGCGGAGACGCTTCTTATAAGCCCGGACGTCAGAAAATTAATACTCGATAAGGAAGAAGAGCATAAAATCAAGGAGCGGGCCCGCCGCGAAGGAATGAGCACTTTGCGTGAAAACGGCATTAAAAAGGTCATAGCAGGCACAACGACGATAGATGAGATCGTGCGTGTAACAGTTGGCGACCAGGACATAGAAATAAGGTAGCATGGAAACAAGAAAGATCCTATCCGATAAACTGCTGGACGCTTTGGTTGACAGGAAAATACTTACAAAAGAGAAGATGGAAAACGTGCGCGCATTGAGAATTAAACGGGGCGGAACCATAGGCAAGATCCTCACGGAAGAGAATATAGTGAACCATAAAGAGCTCATGGTTTTTCTTAGCGAGCAACTGGATATTCCCCCGATAGACCTGTCAAAATACCGCATCGATGATAATATAGCGCGGCTTGTTCCGGAGAAGATCTGCAAGAAGCACATGCTGATCCCGATATCAAAACTCGGCGCGACGCTTACGCTTGCCATGGCCGACCCCACGGATGTTGTAGCCATAGATGACGTGCGCACTGTAACGCGCGCGAAGAATGTGGACATAGTAATAGCCAGCGAAAGCGATATCAAAGAAGCTTTCGCTAAAATTTACGGCTCTCAAACAGAAGATATATCGAAAATGGTCCAGGATATTGAATCCGGACCCGTAGAAATTATAGATGAAGAACGGCTGGACGTAAGCGAAATAACAGCGGAGAGCCAAAAGGCCCCCATTGTAAAAATTGTTTCTCTTATTCTGAACGAAGCTTTGCGTCGCAGGGCCAGCGATATACACATCGAACCCACGGAAAAGGATCTTCGCGTTCGCTATAGGATAGACGGCACGCTTCAAGAAGCCTTAAGGCTCCCTAAAAGCAACCAGAACGCTGTCGTAGCCAGGCTAAAAATAATGTCAAGGCTTGACATAACCGAAACAAGGGTTCCGCAGGACGGAAGATTTAAAATAAAAGCGGGGGACAAGGAAGTCGATTTCAGGGTAAGCGTGCTCCCTATACAGTTCGGGAACAAAGTTGTTCTGCGGGCCCTTGATAAAAGCAATCTAGGAGCGGGCCTTGATAAGTTAGGATTTTTACCGGGCCCCCTCAAGGCTTTTAAAGACGCTCTCGATAAACCATTCGGCATGATACTTCTTACCGGGCCGACCGGCAGCGGAAAATCCACAACACTTTATTCGATAATAAACAGCCTTAATACGCCTGACAGGAACATAGTTACGATAGAGGACCCTGTTGAATACGAGGTCGAGGGAATAACGCAAATACAGGTTAACCCCGAAATAGGTCTTACCTTTGCCAATGGGCTTAGGTCTATCTTGAGACAGACCCCGGACGTGATAATGGTAGGAGAGATCCGCGATTTTGAAACAGCCGACATAGCGATAAAAGCCTCTCTCACCGGCCAGCTTGTTCTCAGCACTCTCCACACGAATGATTCCGCGGGCGCCATAACGCGGCTTATAGATATGGGCGTTGAGCCTTTCCTTGTAGCCGCCAGCGTTATTCTTACCGCGGCCCAGAGGCTTTCCCGCCAAATATGCCCAAGATGTAAAGAGATAGACGATGTCCCCGATAAAACCATTGAAAGACTGGATGACGCCAGGAACGCTTCGAAATTTTTAAAACGAAAACCTTTTTATAAAGGAAAAGGGTGCCCTCGATGTAATAATACGGGTTATCTTGGCAGAATGGGAATACTTGAAACGCTTCCGCTTGATGATAAAATACGCGAAATGATAATAAAAGGCGCGGCCGCGGACGCTATAAAAGAATACGGGGTGTCAAAAGGCATGATGACGCTTCGCGAAGGCGCGCTTGAGAATTTTGCCTCGGGCCTTACATCGCTCGAGGAGATACTGCGCATAACGTCGGAGGATTAAATGCCGAAATTCAAATATGTCGTGAAGAACAGGGAAGGAAAAACGCTGAAAGGCGCGATCGAGAGCGCTTCGCGGGACGGCGCCGTGCGCGCTTTGCGCGATAAGAATGTTGTTATAATCTCGCTTAGCGAAGAAAGCGCTGTCTCATTTTCTTTTCTTTCGAGGCCCGGGGCGCGAAAGAAGAAAATAAAAATAGATGACCTTGTGATATTCTCAAGGCAGCTTGCTACAATGGTCGAAGCCGGGATACCCATTGTTGGGGCGCTCGACATCCTGGCCGAGCAGATAGAGAACCTTACTTTCCGCGAAATTGTTTTCAGGGTAAAGGAAGACGTGGAAACAGGCGCGAGCCTTTCGGACGCTCTCGCTAAGCATAGCAAGATAT
>CAZFLU010000020.1:0-10192 GCA_964519195.1 uncultured Planctomycetia bacterium
CTTCCCTGTGCTCATAGACCCTTTTCGCGAGGTTAGTGGTAACCCCCGTGTAAATAACAGTATTGTGCTTATTTGTCATAAGGTAGACATAGCCACCGTGTATTCTCATAAGCTTCCTTTTTTATGGAAGAGTCGATACCTTGATCAGAGAATTTTTGCCGTTTCGCGATAAGAGCTTTGTCAACGTTTCTATCGGATCCGGGCTATTTAATTATGTTTTCAGGACTTCGGAATTGAGATTACTTCGGTTTGCCGCCTTCGGCGGCAGCCTAGTAATGACGGACATGAATCACTCTATTAGGAAAGATGAGCTACTACAATTAAAAAAGATTGCTTCGTCGGCTGCTTTGCAGCCTCCTCGCAATGACGTAGGCATTCTTATATAGCTGAACTGGTACAAAACTACCATGTCCAGCAGGCTTGCCTGGGCATGGTAGTTTTTTAATTGCGTTCTTTATAAAAGGACCTGAATATGAACCTGTTTACGTTCTTGTTGGCCGCGAACGCGAAAGCATTATCGCTGTTCATGTCTTTTTGCGGCCTTCTCTCATCTGTTGTAAAATTCTTTGCTTTTAATATCACCCCGCCGTCAACAGGGCTTATTACCTTGTAATCAACCACAAGTTTTGCCGCGGCTTTCGGGGCGGCTGTATCGGCAACAATGGAAGCGGTACTGAAGAACGATGGCAGAACTTTTTCGTTAAACACATAACCTTTTATGAGCGCCGTAATAATAACATCCGCGTTCTCCATGCTGTTTACAGGCACGAATCTCATGTTAAGCCTTTTAAGCAGGACCTCATTGAAAATTTCCCTGAAAAGCTTAATATTGACAGCCGGGTCCTCTACTTCGCTTGTCACGTCCTTTAAATAGACCCTGATCTCGGGCTTGTATTTAAAATCTTCGTATAGATTATCCGCCACCGCGTTTCCCGTTAAAACAAGTGCGAATAGAACCGCTATAATTGCTTTCATGCTTTCCCCCTTTTTTTCAATCTGCCTAATCCCTTTATGATCTGTGTGATCACATTTAAAAAAGTTTCTTTTCTTCTCCTCGTATCAAGCGCTGTATATTAGATTTATGTTTATATATTCCCGACGCGCAAAGCGCGGCTGAAAATAATACAAGATATAAAGAATCATAAAATATCAGGGAAAACACCGGAAGCATTAGCGAAGCCGCTATCGAAGCGATGGATACTATTCTAAAAATACCAAAAATAATGACCCAAACAGCAAAACTTCCAAGGACGCTTTTGGGCGCGATGGCTATCAATACGCCCGCGCTTGTCGCTACGCCCTTGCCTCCCTTGAATTTCATGAATACGCTGAAGACATGCCCTCCTATCACAGTAGCCCCTAAAAGTATTTTATATAGCTCAAATCCGATCTTTACCCCTATTGTGTTGTTAAAAAATATTTCCGGAAGGAACAGGACAACGATAAAACCTTTTAAAATATCTATGATAAGAACAAGGATCGCCGGAAGTTTCCCCGCGACGCGGAATACGTTAGTCGCGCCGGCGTTGCCGCTTCCGTGCTCTCTTATGTCTTTTCCTTTAAGTAGCCTCGTAAAAATTAAACTCGTAGGTATTGATCCTATAATGTACGCCAGGACCAAAGAAATGATAAATCCTATCATTTAAGCGTCTCCTTTTTTTTGTTCATGGACTTGTAGTTTATTTTAAGCGGCACTCCGTTTAAAGGGAAGTTTTCCCAGAGCCTATTCTTTATATAGCTATCGTGGGCGCCTGTTATGAGCGAGGAATTTCTTACGAAAACCGTAAATTCCTTGGGCCGCGAGTTTGTCTGCGTCATGAAATAAAATTTTGTCCTTTTCTTAAGCGAGGAAATAGGCACATTTTCCGGGTCAACGTCTTTTAAGAATCTCCGAAGATCGGCGTTGCTTATAAATAAGTCCAAATTGCTTTTTACGGCTTTTACTTTATTGAATGCGTTTAGAGCGTTGCGGCCTGTTTTTGCGGAAATAAATTCTGTGGGAAAATTCGCCGCTTCAGGTATTCTTCTGGCTATGGCGCCGACGTACCTTGACATCTCAATGCCCTTAACAAGATCCCATTTATTAACGCATATCACGCAGCCTTTTCCTTTTTCGATTATATAATCCAGTATCCTTACATCATCCGTAGTAACCCCTTCCATCCCGTCAAATATAAGGATAACCACGTCCGAGGCGTCGATCGATCTTTCAGACCTGGCCATGCTGTATATATCAACCGCTTCCTTCACTTTTCTTCTGTGCCGCATTCCCGCGGTATCTATGAGAAGGAATAGAATGCCGTCTTTTTCAAAATAAATATCAATGGAATCCCTGGTGGTACCGGGCTTCTCGTGAACTATAACTCTTTCCTCGTCGAGTACTTTATTAAGAAACGATGATTTCCCTACGTTCGGCCGGCCGACTATCGCTATCTTGATGGGGTTCCGCTCCGGAGTTTCATCTTTTTCATACGCCGGAAGCGTTTTTTCTATCTCTCTAAGCAGCTTTCCTGTTCCGGAGTCATGCAGGCAAGATATGGCTATCGGCTCTCCTATGCCCAGTTCGAAGAAATCCATTACATTTTCTTCGCGCTCCTTATTGTCAATCTTGTTCACGGCGCATATTATGCGCTTTCCGGACTTTCGCAAGATGTCGGCTATCTTCATGTCAAGCGGAACAAGCCCTTTTTCGCCGTCGCACACGAATAAAAGCGCGTCCGAAAAAGCTATCGCGGCTTCGATCTGTTTCTTGACAAGCTTGAAAATAGGATCCGCTGAATCCGGGTCAAAGCCCCCTGTATCAACGAGAAGGGCTTTTTTGCTTTTTATTCTGACTTCCGCCTCCAGCCTGTCGCGTGTCGTGCCTTCCCGCTCCTCAACAACGGCGTGCCGCCTTCCTATAAGGCGGTTAAACAAACTGGACTTTCCCACGTTCGGCCGTCCCACGATGGAGACCTTTGGTAAGTTATTTTTCATTAAGCAGCCGGCTTCCTTTGATTATATAGTCAAAACCCGACCACATCGTGAACACGATCATTATGTTCCATATAAGCGGCGCCAGTGAAAACCTCATTAGCACGGTAAGAACCGTTATCATCTGAAAAGCAGTCGTTATTTTACTTATCATCGTAGGTTTCACCTCTATCCGGCTTTTCATCAGGAAAATAAGCAGAGAGCCCAGCATTATTATGGCGTCGCGCGATATTACTATTATAGGAACATACGTCGGCGGTTTCATGTAAGGCGGAAGGGCCTTTGAGACGCTAAGGCATATAAAAGCGCTTATGATGAGGACCTTATCCGCTATAGGGTCAAGTATTGTGCCGAGTTCTGTTCTTTTTTTTGTTTTTCTTGCTATATAGCCGTCTATCCCGTCGGTGAGAGAGGCTACCGCGAATATTATTATGGCAAGCGTCCATTTGCCGTAAAGTATAAAAGCGATAAAAAACGGTATGAGAAGTATCCTTGAGACGGTTATTTTGGTGGCTAAATTTAAATTTTTCATTTAATTACCTTGAGCCTTCTAAGCGGCCAGTGTATCAGGAATACTTTGCCCGCGAGATTATCATATGGAACAAATCCCCAATAACGCGAATCCACGGAATTCGAGCTATTGTCGCCTAAGACAAAAAGCGAATTTTCCGGAACTTTTATGGGCCTTCCCGCCTTACCGTATTCCCCGCGGTTATAGTAAGTGAAATTTCTGAAGCTGGAGGGCGAATCCTGTATTTTCCCGTTCACAATAATGTGCCCGTTCTTTATTTCAATAGTGTCGCCCGGAAGCCCTATAAGGCGTTTCACTAAAAACTTGTTTTCCTCAACAGGGGACCGGAATACTATAATGTCACCCATGACCGGAGCCCTGAGCTTGGGAAGCCTTATGCTTGTTAACGGTATCCTTGCGCCATAAATGAATTTATTAACGAATATCCTGTCCCCGGGCATAAGCGTCGGCTCCATGGAAGAGCTCGGTATTTTAAAAGGTTGGGCAATGAACGTCCGTATTACCAGGGCTATTAAAAGAGCGTAAAGCACAGGTTTTATCCACTCGTCTTTCCAGTACGCCCATGTTCTGAATTTATTCATTCTTCTCCTTTTTAAGATTTAAGGGCCGCGAAAAAGGCTTCCTGCGGTATCTGCACTTTTCCGAATTGCTTCATCTTCTTTTTTCCGGCTTTTTGTTTTTCCCAGAGTTTTCTTTTTCTCGTTATATCCCCGCCATAGCACTTACCCGTAACGTGTTTTCCGACAGCGCCGACGTCTTCCCTCGCTATTATTTGCCCTCCTATCGCAGCCTGGATAGCTATTTTAAAAAGATGTTTTGGTATGTTCTCTTTAAGCCTTTGAACGAGAAGCCGGCCTTTCAGCTGTGACTTCTCTTTATTAACAAGGCACGAAAGGGCATCAACAGGATCCCCGTTTATGAGAACGTCGAGCTTTACTATGTCGGCCTTTCTGTAATTCATCATTTCATAATCGATCGAGCCATAACCTTTGGATATGGATTTTATTTTGTCGTAAAAATCAGTGATCACTTCGGCAAGCGGCATTTCGTAAACCAGCCTTGCCCGGTCATCTCCTAAAAATTCCGTACTTATGTATATTGCCCTCCTCGATTCCGCAAGCTTCATGACATCGCCTATTGAATCTTTCGGGATCATTATAAAAATACGGGCATACGGCTCGTCTGATTCGGCTATTAATTCAGGTTTGGGGAATTTTGAAGGGTTGTCAACTTCGGAAAGGTCCCCGCTTTTAAGAAGCACCTTGTACACAACGCTCGGAGTTGTAACGACCAGATTGAGATTGTGCTCGCGCTCAAGCCGCTCCTGTATTATCTCCATATGAAGAAGGCCCAGGAACCCGCACCGGAATCCCATCCCAAGAGCCGCGGAGGATTCGGGCTCAAATATAAAAGACGCGTCAGAAAGTTTCATTTTATGCATTGCCTCGCGCAAAATAGGAAAATCTTTGGCGTTTACAGGATAGATACCGCAAAACACCATGGGGTTTACCTTGCGATAGCCCGGAAGCGCGCTTGCGGCTGGATTTTTCTCATCCGTAACAGTATCGCCTATTATAACTTCAGACGCGTCGCGGATATTGCAGCTTATGTACCCTACTTCCCCGCATCCAAGCGAATCTGTTTCGTCAGCTTCCGGCTTGAATATTCCGACTTCCTTGACCTCGTAAACCTTACCCGCGTTCATCATCCTGACCTGCATGCGTTTATGGATAGACCCGTTAAAGATACGCACGAAAAGTATGGCGCCTTTATATGTATCGAATTTTGAATCAAAAATAAGGGCCTGCAGAGGATTTCTGCTATCGCCTTTAGGGGCAGGTATCTTTTCTATTATTTTTTCAAGTATTTCCGAAATGCCGATGCCTTCTTTGGCGCTTGCCGGGATAATTTCTTTTTCATCAAGCCCCAGTATGTCGCGTATCTGTCTCTTTACGCGGTCCACTTCGGCGTTCTGCATGTCAATTTTATTTATTACCGGAATTATCGTAAGATTATGTTCAAGCGCGAGATATAGGTTCGCGACGGTCTGCGCTTCCACGCCCTGTGAAGCGTCTACCAAAAGAAGCGCGCCTTCGCAGGCCGCTATGGATTTTGAGACCTCATAGGTAAAATCCACGTGGCCGGGAGTATCGATAAGGTTAAGGCAATAATTCTTGCCGTTTTTTGCCTTGTATTCCAGGCGCACGGCGCTTGCCTTGATAGTTATGCCCCGTTCGCGCTCCAGGTCCATGTCGTCTAGAAGCTGGTCCTTGAATTCTCGCGCGGAAACAGTATTCGTGAACTGTATGAATCTATCGGCAAGCGTGGATTTGCCGTGGTCTATGTGCGCTATGATCGAAAAATTTCTGATATGTTCGTTATTCATTCCGGTTTATTTCAAAGCTTTCCATTTCAATTTTTCTTGGAATAAAATCCCACATTCCGTTTGGGTCTACGCACTTAAGGTGACATTTTATAAGAGAACATATTATATCATGCGACACAATGCACACGTTCTCATCCTTGTTTTTATCCAGTATTTTATGCAGGGCGCTTACGGCCCTGTCATAGGCTTCCGTCAGCGATTCGCCCTTTGGCGGCCTCGCGGAAATAGGTTCGGTTTTCCAGGCCCCGTAATGCTTTTTATATCTTTTTTTAACATCCTCCACCCGTAGCCCCTGCCACATGCCGTAATTAAGCTCGTTAAGTTCTTCAAGTTTCCTCACCTTTATGTTGCGCGGAGCCGCTATCTCTCTTGCGGTGGAAAGCGCGCAGGCTTTAGTTCCCGCGTATACGGCGGATATGTTCGTACCGTTCAGTTTCTCTGATAATTCCTGCGCCTCTTTTTGCCCTTCATGATTCAAGGGTATATCAAGAGTCCCCTGGAAACGCCTTTGAACGTCCCAGTCAGTTTGCCCGTGCCTTACAAGTATGAGTTTTGCCATTTAAATACTGTCTGCGAATTTTCTGCCATAGGCGATAAGCTGCTTTGCATCTTTCTCGGACCTTCCTTCGGAATAGACCCTAAGTTTTGGCTCCGTGCCGGAAGGCCTTAACATGAACCAGCTTCCGTCTGACCTGACGAATTTGTATCCGTCGAAAGATTTAACATCGACAACTTTCTTGCCTAAAACCTCTTTAAAGTTCGTTTTTTCAAGTTTTGAAAGCAGTTTCTTCTTTTTTTCCTGTGAATATTTCATGTCAAATCGCTTGTAGATATAAGTTCCGTATTCTTTATCGATCTCTCTAAGTATGCCTTTAAGGTCTTTCCCGGAAGAAGCTATCATTTCTAGAACAAGAAGGCCTGACAGTATTCCGTCCCTTTCCGGCAGCCAGCCTTTGAACGCCACTCCGCCTGTTTCCTCTCCGCCTATTAAGATGTCCTCATTGTTTATTATTTCCGCTATGTATTTAAAGCCGACAGCCGTCTGATAGGACTTCAAGCCATACTTTTCGCATATTTTATCTATAAGAGCGGTACCGCATATTGTCTGGACAACGCCGCCTTCAAGGCCCCTGCTATTCAATAAATGCAATAATAGCAACGTCATTACCTTATGCCCGCTTAACACTTTTCCGTCAGGCAGGATAACGCCTAATCTGTCCGCGTCTCCGTCGGTAACCAAGCCTATGTCGAATTTCCCTTTTTTGATCATTTGGGATGTGGGCTTAAGATGGTTCTCGTTCGGCTCGGGCGCCCGGCCGCCGAAAAGCGCGTCTCTTTGCCCGTTTATTGTGGTAACTTTATTGTTAGTGCCTTTTAATATTTCTTCTATGTACGCCTTGCCGGTTCCGTTCATGCTGTCAACAAGCACTCTTAGGCCCGCGCTTTTGAGCAGCGCCATATCGGCGTATTTTTCAATGCCTTTTATATGCGCCGGAACAATGTCCTCTATCTTTATAAGGCCTTTTTTAACGGCAGCTTCTTTATCCAGGAAATTAACTTTACTCTTATAGAGCCTGGATTCCATTTTATCAGTCGCTTCTTTGCCCGCGGAACCTCCGAAATAACCTTTATATTTTATACCGTTGTACCTGGCGGGATTATGGCTTGCGGTTATCATTACTCCGCCAACGCAATTATTTTTTAGTATGCCGAAGCTGACTGAAGGCGTAGGGGTTGACTTTTCCGCCAGTATTACTTTGATACCGTTCCCGGCAAGAACACAGGCTATTAGGTCAGCGTATTTTTCTGACAAAAAGCGCGTATCGTATCCTACAAATACCTGGTATTTTTTTCCGTATAGCTTTGATCCGCGGTCTTTTATTTTTTTCTTTTCTGTCTTCACGAAGTCAGAGATCGCTTGCGCGACTATTTTTACGTTCTCGAAAGTGAAATCCTCGCTTATTACGGCTCTCCAGCCGTCTGTCCCGAACTTAATCTTTCCCATTTTTCTCGTCTCCTATTTTGTCTTCCGCGTCCCTGTTCCTGTACCTATCTTTGAACCTTTCCTGCATGTTAACCTGCATTTCCTCGTTTGAGGCCGATATGTATATGAAAACGGCTATCAGCATGAGGATAAAATGGCCTTTTAAAAATCCTACGACCAAAAAAAGAATTGAAAAAACGTGGCCGCAAATAACCGCTATTCTGGTAGCTTTTACGCTTCCCATTTTCTGCGCGAGTATCGCCCTTAGCATCCTGCCTCCGTCCATTGGAAACGCCGGGATGAGATTAAAAACAGCCAGCATGAGATTTATCCAGTAGATCTGCACTATGAAAAGAGGCAGCGTATTTACGGATAAAGGATGGAACAGCGTTTCAGGCCCGAATATCGCGTATAACGGAAAAAAGAAAATTACAACTATAGCTATATTAAACAGGGGCCCCGCAAGAGATATTAAAAGTTCCTGATAGGGCTTCTCCGGCATCCTGTTCATGGATGCCACCCCTCCTATGGGAAGAAGTGTTATTTCTTTTACGTTTATACCGAATTTTCTCGCGACAATGCTATGCGCCAGTTCGTGCAGCGTCACGAAAAAGAAAACCGCGCTGATCAGGAACATCCACTTTATTCCCATTGCCAGAAAAAGCAAAAGAAGAAGAAAAAACGTGGCATGTACATTTACGCGTATTCCGGCTATTTTAAAGAGCTTTATAGAGCCTCTCATATTTTTAGCAGGCCCTTTAATCCGGCCTTTTCTTTTTTTCCGGCCGGGCCTATGCTGGCAAAATTAAGATTTTCTTCCCTAAATATCATGGCGGCTGTTTTTCTTATGTCTTCTATCGTTACTTTTTCTATATTACTGACTATCTCCCTGACAGAGGGCGCGTTTCCGGTTGTCATTATTCGCTCGCCCAGCCATATCATGCGCGAAGAAGTGCTTTCGGTCCCTAGCAAAAATTGCCCTTTGGCGTATTCCTTGGCCATCGCAAGCTCTTTCCGAGAAACGTTGTTTCTTTTTATGTCAGTAAGTTCGCGCATTATTTCGCGCGTGGCTTCATGAAGTTTAGCGTTAGCTATCCCGGCGTGTATGACAAAGGCGCCGGTTTCCTTATATTTCTTGGCGCTTGATGAGATATCGTAGCATAATGCTTTATGCTCCCTTAAACGTTCAAAGAGCCTGGAAGACATGTTGCCCCCTAATATTATATTAAGGAGAGAAAGCGGATAACGCATTTTGTGCTCGGCTGACAGGCTGTGAAATCCGAAAGCCACATGCGTTTGCTCGGTCTTTTTAGTGAACAGGGTAAGGCTTTTTGCTTTATCTTTTTTCCTGACAGGCGCGAAGCGGAATCCTGTTCTTTTTGAAGTTCCCGCGAATGTTTCTTTGATAAATTTAAAGATATTCCTCCTGTCAATCTTTCCGCATGCTACAACAGCCATGTTGGGTGGTTCATAAAAATCATTTTTAAAAGCCAGCAGGTCGTCTCTTTTAAGCGCTTTCACGCTGTTAATGTAACCTGCTATCGGCCTTCCAAGGGGATGATCGGGCCACATTTCCTCCGCCAGTATTTCAAAAACATATTGCGCCGGGTGGTCCATGTACATTTTTATCTCTTCGCATACAACGAGTTTTTCCTTTTCCAATTCAAGCGGGTTAAAAGCCGGGTGGAGGACCATGTCGCTTAATATATCAAGCCCGAGCTTTGTGTGCGCCGCGGGAAGCTTAACAAGATAGCAGGTCATCTCTTCTGCCGTAAAAGCGTTAAAGCTTCCGCCTATGCCTTCTATTGCTTCTTTAAGGTCCACGGCAGACCGCTCTTGAGTGCCTTTAAAAAGCATGTGCTCTATGACATGGCTTATACCGCAATATTTTTTGCTCTCATGCCTTCCGCCGACACCTATCCATATCCCTATGGAAACAGACTCCATGTGAGGCATGTCCGAGGTCACGACGCTCAATCCATTCTTCAGCATGTCTTTTTTATACATTTTTCTCCGGGTTTTTTTGCGAGTTAAGGTAACTCTGCAGTATAACTTGTGCCGCGAGTTTATCTATTTTCTTTTTTCGCTTCTTGCGCGAAGCGCCGCCGGCTATCATTATGCGCTCTACCTCCATCGTGCTCATGCGCTCATCCCATAATTTAATGTTGATATTAAGCCTTTCTTTGAGCATGTCTGAAAAAAGGATTGCCTTGTCCGCCTGCGGCCCTTTTGTACCGTTCATGTTAAGCGGAAGGCCCACCACTATCTCTTCCGCGCCTTCCCGGGTAACGATCTCCTTTAATTCCTTAAGGACATT